>SFZB01000105.1 GCA_004558975.1 bacterium | reverse complement strand
TGAGGGAATTTATCAAAAACGCGTGCTTCCTGTCGATTTCGGCGCTGGTCATGCGTACCGTCGCCGTCAGTTATAACGCCTATCTCGTGCGGACGATCGGCGCCGAGGGCATGGGGCTCTTCGCCCTGGTCGGGAGTCTCTACGGATTTGCCGTTACTTTCGCCACCTCCGGGGTACAGCTCGCCGTCACGCGTCTGGTCTCGGAGACGCTCGGGCGAGGGGAGCCGTCGAGCGCGCGCGCGGCTCTGCGGCATGCCGCGCTGTATGCGCTCCTCTTCGGCGGCGTCGGCGGCGCAGTGCTCTTTTTCGGCGCTCCGCTGTTCGGTACCTATGTCCTGCGCGATGCGCGTACCATATTGTCTATCCGTTTGCAGGCGTTGACATTGATCCCAATCGCCCTGTGTGCCGTCATGAGCGGATACTTCACCGCGGTGCGCAGAGTTCTGGGCAACTCCCTGACGCAGATGGCAGAGCAGGGGCTCCGTATCCTCTTCACGGTGTACCTTCTGACTTTGGCGCTGCCGCGCGGCATGACCTATACCTGCGCCGCCGTCGTCGGCGGTGCGGCGATTGCACAGGTGCTGAGCTCGGCGGCACTCGCCCTGCAATACTTTTTCGATCGCCGACGACACGTTCGCGGCGTCGGAGGTGAAACCAAAGGGATTCTTCCGCGCCTTCTGCATATCTCGCTCCCCATCGCGTTTTCCGCCTATATCCGTTCGGGACTCATTACGGTCGAACATCTGCTCATTCCGCGCGCTCTCATGCGCGGTGGGCGCACCCTCGAAGAAGCGCTTTCTTCCTACGGGATCCTCGACGGCATGGCGCTCCCGGTCGTGCTGTATCCCATGGCGATCCTCGCCTCGTTCGCGGGACTGCTCGTGCCGGTATTCGCCGAGCACCGTGCCCGCGGGGAGCGGGTGTCCATCGACCGTATCGCCACCCGGGCGCTCCACCTGACGACGGTGTTTGCCGTCGGTTGTACCGCGGTGTTGTTGGTTCTCGCCCGCGATTTCGGGATCGCCGTCTATCACAGCGAGGAGGCGGGCGACCTCATCCGCATGCTCGCCCCGGTAATCCCGCTCATGTTCCTCGACCATGTGACGGACTGCGCCCTGAAAGGGCTCGGCGAGCAGGTCTATACCATGTGGGTCAATATCGGCGATTCGCTCCTCAGCATCATTCTGGTACTGCTGATCCTGCCTTCACAGGGGGCTGTCGGCTATGTGTATGTCATTATCCTTGCGGAGGCGGCGAACTTCGCCTGCAGTCTTGCGCGGCTCTGCCGCATCACGCATTTGCGTTATTCGCCCCTGCGCTCGCTCGTCTATCCCGCCATCGCCGGGCTCATCGCCGCCGCAGGTGTGCGGGCGATCCTCCCGATCGACCCGGCGACGGTGCCGCTCCCGTGGCTTTTCGCCGAGGTGGTGTTCATGCTCGCCGCCTACGCCGGGCTCCTTGCACTCGCCGGGGCTCTGCGTCGGCTCCTCCACCGTCGTGACGATACCGCCCTTGACATTCTGTAAATGTAATGATATAATTATTTTTAACTATGCGCGGCATAGATGTATCTATAACGCAGCGTAGGTTCATTTATAAAGGAGTGTGGTTTTTTTCATGGACCACAAGATTCGGCTCCGTGCGTTTGCCGAGGAGGGGAAGCGGGGGGCAAAGACCGCCCTGCGCCTGACGGAAAAGTTTGACGAGACGCTGACGACCATCCTCGTCGGTAATAACATTGTCAATGTCGCCGGGGCTTCGATTGCCACCGTGTTTTCGTTCCGTGTGTTCTCGCGTGCGCTGAGTGAGGGGCGCGTCGCCGAGGGGACGGTCACCATCATCGTTACCATTGTGACGACGGTGATCGTGTTTCTGTTCGGCGAGATGATGCCGAAGAGCTTCGCCCTTGCGTACGCCGACAGGTTCGCCTGCTTTTCGGCGCCGATCCTGCGCGTGCTCCAGTGGATTCTCCGCCCGCTCGTCTGGATTTTCGGCGGGGTCGGGGAACTGACCCGTCGCCTGACCGGGGTGAAGCCGGAGCCCACCGTGACGGAGGAGGAACTCTCCGCCATGTTCGAGGACGCCGAGGAGGCGGGGACGCTCGACGAGGATCAGGAGGATCTGCTCCAGTCCGCGCTGGAGTTTTCCGAGACGACGGTCGCCGACGTGATCACCCTGCGGGACGATATCGTCGGAATCAAGCTCGGCGCCACCTACGATACCATTATGGAACTCGCGGGAGAGAATAAACACTCGCGTTTCCCGGTCTATGAAAACGACCTTGATCATATCATCGGTGTTTTGCAGATTAAGAACTATCTCAAAGCACATCTGCGGGGAGAGCGCCTGACGCTCAAGCAACTGTGCTCCGCTCCGTTCTATACCACGCTTGACGCCCCGATTCACGAACTGCTCGAGGAGATGAGCCGGGAGAAGGTCACGATGGCGATCGTCCGCGACCCCGAGACGGGGCGCACGCTCGGACTTGTGACGATCGAGGACTTCCTCGAGGAACTCGTCGGGGAGATCTATGACGAGGATGACGTCGTGAATGACCGCTTCATGAAACTGGGCGGCAACTATTTCCGCGTCAGCGCCGACTGTACCATGGGCGAGATGTTCCGCGATATGTCGTACAGCGGGAAAGTCAATATGAGCCGTGTCAAGACGGTCAACACCTGGGTCATGGAGAACCTCGGACACACACCGGAGGTGGACGACACCTTCGTGTGGCGGGATCTGACCGTCACCGTGACGGACGTCACGGAGGACGGGAAACTCGCCTATGTGGAAGTCAAACTGGCGAATGAACTGCTCGACAGCGTGACGGCGCCCAACCCCGTCCCCGATGAAGCGAAAGAGGGGGGTGACGCCGAATGAGTACATTGGCTACATTTCTTTTGATGCTGGTAGCGCTTTTGCTGTCGGCGTTCTTCTCCTCCGTAGAAATGGCATATACATCGCTCAATAAAATGCGTCTGGAAGCGCTCGCCGAGCGCGGCAGTCACCGCGCGAAACTCGCGAAGAAGATCTCCGACCATTATGACATAACCATGTCTTCGCTTCTGATCGGGAATAACATGGTCAACAACATGATTTCCGCCTTTGCGACCATGCTGGCGGTCTCGTGGGCGGCGAAGGGGACGATCGGCGAGGGGACGGCGACCACCGTGACGAGCATCATCGTGACGGTCACCATTCTGATCTTCGGCGAGATCGTGCCGAAGATCGTCGCCAAACAGCACGCGATCGGGTACGCCTGCCTCATGGCTTATCCGCTCCGCCTGCTTTCGTGGCTCCTGTTTCCGGTCTCGTTTCTAGTGACGCGCGGCGTCAATGTTGTCCTTACGCACCTGATGAAGAACCGGGAGGAGAACGCCGTCACCGAGCAGGAACTCTCGGTGATGATCGACACCGCCGAAGAAGAGGGGACCGTGGACGAGGATCAGGGCGAACTGCTCCACTCGGCGATGGACTATCAGGAGACGACGGTCGAGGACATTCTGGTACCGCGGATTCAGGTAGAAGGCATTGATATCGAAGATGCGCCGGAGGCGGTGCGGGAGA
>SFZB01000037.1 GCA_004558975.1 bacterium | reverse complement strand
GAGCGAAAATGCACTCGCCTTTTGAATGAGGATTTCTTTACAGTGTGCGGTAGAGCGTGCGATAACGAAAAAGACAGCCCTCGTCCCGCGCCGGCAACCAAGCCCTCCGTGCATCGGCTAAAGCCTCCTCCCGCAGGACAAGGTTTTCCGGCTTGTCGCTCGCCGAAATTCGTTCACCGAAAGAATTTCGGCGGCTCCCCCTCGTCTCTTAAAGCAAAGGCAACCGATGCCGCCTGCCATCTAACAGATGAAAGGTCAGTATCGGTTGCCAGTGCTTTTATTTAGGGGGCGTTGCCTCGGCAAACCTTTTGATTCATCGGAGAAACCGTTTGTTTGCCTGACGTATTTTCGCTGACGCGAAAACACCTTTACTTTTGGTTTACTGATGACAACACGTTTTGCTCCGCTTCCTATACCGTCGTCACTTTCGCGATGATGACGGTGAGATCATCCGCCGCCCCCTCTGCCAGCGCCCGCTCGAGGATCGCGTTCGCCGCCGCCTCCAGGCTCGCCCCCATGGGCTTCGACAGCATCTCGACGAGCCACGGCGCGTCCTCGGTCGTCTGGCTCACGCCGTCGGAGAGCATGATGATAATATCGCCCGGTTGGGTATCGAAACGGAGTTTCTCGGCGTCCACCTCGCGGACGAGCCCGATCGGAACAGTGCGGGAGCGCAGGCGGAACAGGTTCCCCTCGCGGCGCACATAGGACGCCGCCGCACCGCTCTTCACAAAGGACGCATGTCCGTAGCAGGTATCAAATTCGAGCAGGTCGACCGTCGCGGAGCTTTCGTCCTCGCGGAGCGAGACCAGATGATTCAACATCTTGAGTGAGGTCTCCTTGGAGTTCCCCGCCGACAGCATTTTTTCAAGGAAAAGCGTGCAGACCCCCGCCGTGCGGGCGGCGCCCCTGCCTGTCCCCATGCCGTCCGAGAGCAGGAGGTAGGAATACCCGTCCGGCGAGCCGAACACCCCGACCGCATCCCCGGAGACGTCTCCCCCGCGCGCGGCGCGCGTCACATAGGAGACTTCGAGTGCATAGCGCGGCACCGTGTGACACGACATCGTGACGACCCCCTCGGCGCTCTCGAAGCGCGGTGTGCTGAGCCGACAGCCGACGAGCTCCTCGAGCTTTTCCGTGAGCGATGCGGCTTCCCGCTGTCGCCCGGCGAGGTCGGCGGCGCCGATGACGATCTTCCGCATACGTCCCCCCGTGACGGATACCGCCGCCGGGCGGATGCCCATATCGGAGAGGAGCCGGCGGATCTTGGAGGAGAGCGTCATGTCGACCCGGGTCGCCTCCCCTTCCGCGTCGCTCGCCTCGCGCAAGAGTTCCGCCGTCAGCGCATAGTCCGGCGAGGGGTAGTCCGCCCCCACGGCGCGCCGCTGCGTCTGCCACAGCCGCGCCCCCTCGAGCCGCATTTCTCCAATCAGATCCCCGAGGTGAGGGCAGTCGGTGAGCA
Source organism: bacterium (assembly GCA_004558975.1). Lineage (GTDB taxonomy): Bacteria > Bacillota > Clostridia > Oscillospirales > CAG-272 > UBA1740. Next base: position 7,953 of record SFZB01000037.1, on the reverse strand, counting down.
GAGTCGTCGGCAGATCCTCGGGCGTCAGGCTCTCCCCGCGCGCCATTCTCCCGGCGAGGATCCGAAGCGCCCGCTCACCGGGTCGCTCCTCGCTGTCCCAGCAGGAGACGCGGCTCGGGCAGGTGTCACAATGTTTGGTACAGATCTCGTCGCAAAGACGGAAACATTTGTTTTCATCGGGGGCAAGCGGCCGTTCCGAGAAGGTCTTGGCGAGCCCGCCGAAAGCGTCCGCCAGCCGCGCAATCCGGTTTTCGTTCCCCTCGCGCTCGACCGCCTCCCGCACCGCCTCCTCGGCGGCACCGCGCGCCTCTTTCACCTCACCCGCGATCGCATCGGAATACAGCCGCGGCAGGATCGGCATGGAGAGCAGGGTCGCCACCGCGATCTCGGGGCCGACCCCGAGGAACCCGGAGAGCCCACCGACGTAAGAACACCAGCCGATGCCCGCCGCCGCACCGATCAGCATGGAGTACACCGCGCCGAGCGGCCAGAGGATTCCGGCACACAGCCCCACAAGTCCGAACGCGGGGGCGTAGATCGCGCTCCCGCCGAAGCCGACGATCAGCCCGACGACACAGCCCCTCAGCGCCCCGAAACGGCGCGAGATGAAGAGCGCCGCCGCCGCGGTGAAGAAATACGAGAAGTTGACCCCGAAAAGAGAAAGGTCTTTTAATGAATAACTGAAGAGAAAGAGCAGAAGCAGGAGCGCCCCCTGCATACGGAGTTTCTCCCACCTGCCGTGCGGTACGGCACGCGCCGCAGGGCGACCGAGCACGTCGTCGAGCGTGATGCCGTAGGAGAACAGCCAGGAGAACACCGGCGTGAGCAGGACGCTCCCGAACACCGTCGCGAGCGAAAAGCAGATCGCGCCCGAGGTGAACCCGCTGACCGAGAGTTCATAGACCGCCGTCGCAACGGACGTCACCGCCGCGGCGACCACCTGCATCTGCGGGTACTCGCAGAACACCTCGTGGCTGTCCGGCAGGGCATGGAGTCTAAGCCCCGGGAGCGAGAAGAGCAGTCGGATCAGGAGCGCGACGAGGTACACCACGGCGTACACCGCCCCCGAGATGCCGAGCGTCGCCGCCCCGGCGAGCGCCCCGACAAAGACGGGGATCGTCCCGCGTCTGGCACCGCACAACAGCGCGAGCGCCAGGGGAAACGCCCCGAAAAAGACCGGCGTGCGCGCGAAGCACAGCCCGACGAGAAACATCGCGAGCGGGGGCAGGAGATCCCGCCCCGCATGGGCGCGGAGCACCGCGGTAAACCTTGTCCGACACCGCGAGAAGAACCCCTGTTTCTCCCCTGTCCCGGCGGTGCCCGTCGTGCCGCCATCATGGCTTGTCTGCATTGTCATACCTCCACGCCCGCGCGGAAACCGTCTCCGGGCTTTTGCCAAAACTCTACCACGCCCCGCCCGAAAAATGCGTCGAAGCGGCGGAGGTGCCGCCCGACGCCCGGGGACATTTCCCGTTTCTTTTCGCGCCGAAAAGCGGTATTGCGACACGGAGAGGTGCCGTATTTGTCGGTTCCTCCCGGTCTTTGCGATGAAAAATACGGGCATCAGACGAAAGCCGCGTCCCCTCGGGGCGACCACCCCCAACCGCTCCCCGTTGTCCGCCGCCCGCGTTCCCCGCAAATTTTCCGAGCGACTCCGCGCTTCTCCTATTTTTCCTCTCACGATGATGTAGGGGCGACCACCCCCGCCCGCTCCCTCACATCTCTATGCCCCGATTCCGTCACGCAGGGCGGCGCGACGGTTGCAAAAAACATCTATTTGTGTTACACTAACGTCAGTTACGTCTGTTTACGCGCGCGGCGGCATAGAATGGCAAAAACGGAGGTCTTTCCATGCCGACCCGAAAGCGCTTCCCCCGCCCTCTTGCCGAGCGAGCGACCGTCTCGCGACCGATTTTCAGCCCCGGGCGGACGTTTCTCTTTTGCCGCATTCTCCGCGCCCGCAAAACGCTGTTTCCGGGGCTCCTCTCGTGTCTGTTGCTCCTCGCGCTGCTCCCGGCGCTTTCCGCCTGCGGCGACGGAACCGCGGAACTGATCGCTTTCGCGAGGGAGCCCCTGCGGGTCATCCTCGCATACGACGAAGGCGGCGTCTCCGTGCGCGCCGAGCTCACGCTCGGGGCAGCACCGAAAGCGGGCGAGACGCGTGACGCCACGCTCACCTACCTCTCCCCGAACACCGTCGCGGGGATTACCTACACGCGCGCGGACGGGAAAACCACCGTCTCCCAAGGGGATCACGTGTTTAACGCCACGGACGCCCCCCTGCGCGTCGCCGACCTGTTCACGATTCCCTCTGCCGCCCGCGTCACGGGGATCGAACGCGCGGCGGACGGCTCCCGCCGCGCGACCATAGCGGACGGCGCCACCGTCTACACCCTCCTCTTCCGCCCGGGCGAAGACCGCCCCTCTGCCCTCTCACGGCGCGTGGGTGACACCGACTATCTCACCGCCACGGTGGAGGAATACCGCCCGACCGACTGACCGACGGACGCCGCCGAAACGACACAACGCCCAAGCAAGCGGTACCCGCCCGCCGAGGGGGCACGACGCCGGGCGAAGTGACGCGGCAACCGCTCCGACGACCGCCCCGCATATGTAAATAATTATATACACATTTCCGACGGGCGCAAACGGACGCGCGAACAGCGTATCGGACGACCACGGTATTTCACCCGACGCCCCGGCATCCTATCGGGCAATCCCGACACTGCATCGGACGCCCCGGCGCTCACGGCGTTTCATCGGACGCCGCGACGGCATATCGGACACCCCCGACATCTCGTCGGACATCCCGGCGCCGCGCCGCGCGACAAAAACAAAGGACTTTATTTTCCGCAAGGAGATTCTATGGATACGAAAAGCGGCATCGTCCTGCTCGAAAAGGAAGCGGGCATGACCTCCCACACCGCCGTCCGACGGCTGGCGCGCCTGTTCGGCGTCGAGAAAGCGGGACACACCGGCACGCTCGACCCCATGGCGACGGGCGTCCTGCCCGTGCTCATCGGGCGCGGGGTCAAGGCGAGCGAATACCTCACCGAGGGGGACAAGCACTATATCGCGACCCTGCGACTGGGGCTCACGACCGACACCGAGGACATCACCGGCACCACCCTCCGGGTCTCGGACAGGCTCCCGGACGAGGCGGAGGTTCTCGCCGCCCTGCAAGCCTTCCGCGGCGAGATTCTCCAGACGCCGCCGATGTACTCCGCCCTCAAGGTCGGGGGGCACAAGCTCATGGATCTCGCCCGCCGCGGCGTCACCGTCGAGCGCGAGCCGCGCCCGATCACCGTCCACCGCCTCACGGCAGAGAAACTGAGCGAGAGCGACTACCGGCTGGACGTCGTCTGCTCGAAAGGCACCTATATCCGCACGCTGTGCGCCGACATCGGCGCGGCGCTCGGGGTCGGCGGCGTCATGGCGTCGCTCTGCCGCGCGGAGGCGGCGGGATTCCCCCTCTCCGCCTGTCACACACTCGCCGCCTACGAGGCGATGACCGAAGAGGAACGAAACGCCGCCGTGATCCCGACCGAGGCGCTCTTCACCTGCCTGCCGGCGCTCTACTTCCCGCCCTTTTTCGCGCGGCTCGCCGAGAACGGACAGCGCGTCGACGAGAAGAAACTCGGCGCCTTCTATCCCGAAAAAACGCGCCTGCGTCTTGTCGACGACGCCGGGTTCTTCGCCCTCGGGGAGATCACCCCGGAGGGGAGCGTCCGCGTCCTGAAACTCTTCCGCCTGTAACCCAAAAAGAGTAACCCCCAAAGAACCACCCGCCGCACCCCGGAACCGGGGGGCGGACACGCCCGAAACGTCTGAGAGGAAACCGATGAACTACACACCCGCACAGCGGGCGGCGATTGAATGCCGCGACCGCTCCGTCTTTTTGTCCGCCGCCGCCGGCTCCGGTAAGACCGCCGTCCTCACGGCGCGCGTCATCGCCGCGCTGACGGACGAACATAAGCCGACCTCCCTCTCGCGTCTGCTCGCCGTCACGTTTACGGAAACGGCGACCGTCGAGATGCGGAGCCGCATCGGGCGCGCCCTCGCCGAAAAGCTGCGCGAGGGGGGCGACAACGCCGCGCTCTCGCGGGAACTGCGGCTCCTCCCCGTCGCGGACATCTCGACGATCGACGCCTTCTGCCACAAGATTCTGCGCCGCTACGGCACGCACATCGTGCCGGACGGGTTCCGCGTCACGGACGCGGCGGAGGCGGAGGGCTACCGCGCCGACCTCATGGAAAAGACGCTCGAAGCGGGCTACGCCGGGCGCATCCCCGACCTCACCGCCGACGAGTTCTCCCGCCTGTCGGACGCCGTCACCGGGTTCAACGGTGAGCGCTCGCTCGGCGAGGTGCTCCTCGGTCTTTACGAAAAACTCTCGACCTACGAGGGGGGCGTCGCCTCGCTCGATACCTACGCCGACCGCTACCTTGCGGAGGCGGACAAGCCCGTTTTCGAGACGTCGTTCGGGCGGATCCTCGCCGCGCGCGTCCGCGACGGTATGGCACCGATCGTGAAAAACCTGCTGACGATGTTCGAGACGGATGTTTACCCGCTCGAATCCGCTTTTGACAGCACGCTCCCGGACATTCTGCGCGCCTGGACGCCGGCACTCCGGGAACTGGCGGCGCCGTCCGACTACGAGGCGATGCGCCGCGCGGCGCTCTACCCCGCGCCGAAATGCACGCAGAAAGAATCCTCAAAGAAGTGGAGCGCGTATCTGAAAGAAGAGGACGGGCTCAAGTCCGCCGTCAAAGAATTCCGCACGGCGCTCGAGGAAACCTTCGGCGGAAAACCGAGCCCCGCGGCGCTCCCGCCGCTCCTCGCCTACGGAGAGGAGGACTGGCACCGGCTGTACCGCGACCTCGCCGAGACGCTCCGGGGGCTCTCCCGCACGCTCGGCTATTTCGACCGCCGCTATTTCGAGGAGTGCCGCCGCCGCCGTGCCTTCGACTTCACGACGCTGACCCGCGCGACCTACCGACTGCTCGTCGACGAGGCGGGCAACCCGACCGATGTCGCACGGGAGATCGCCGACCGCTACGATATGGTGGCGGTGGACGAGTACCAGGACGTCAGCCCCTTGCAGAACGCCGTTTTCGCCGCCGTGTCCAAGCCCGATAACCGCTTCTTCGTCGGCGACATCAAACAGTCCATCTACCGATTCCGACACGCGGAGCCGGATATTTTCGCCGCCCTGCGTAACGACTACCCGCGCCTGCCTTATGACCCCGAGAGCGGCGAGCCCCACCCCGGAGACGCCCCCGCCTACGCGCATTTCATGGGCGAGAACTTCCGCTGCGACCGGGAGGTCGTCCGCTTCGTCAACCGCGTATTCGATTTTCTCTTCGGCACCGCCGGGGCGAGTATCGGCTACGCCGGAGAGACGGACGCGCTCGTGTTCGGCAAGGGCGATGCGCAGGCGGCGGTGTTCCCCGTGCCGCAGGTCGTCTGTTTTGCATCCGAAAAAGAAAGAGCCGATGCCCAAGGCGATGAAAACACCGCAGACGGCACCGCGAAAGACGGTCTCCCTCCCGCCGCAGAGGTGCTGCGCGCGGGGGCTGTGAGCGACGCCGAAACGAAAGCGCTCCTCGAGGGAAACGCCTCGGGCGACCCCGACGCCGAAGGTGCCCCGAAAGAGGGAGACGCGGGCGACGACCTCCCCACAAGGGAAGCGCTCTACGTGGCGCGGGAGATCCGGCGCCTGCTCGACGAGGAGACGCACACGGACGGCAAAACGCCGCTCCGCCCGCGCGACATCGCCATTCTTTCCCGCAGTCTGCGGGGGAAACTCACGCCGTTCGTCCGCGCACTCGCGCTGTACGGGGTTCCGGTCGCCCTGCCGGAGGAGGAAAACTTCTTCGAGAGCCCGGAGATCCTGCTCGCCGTCGCGCTCCTCACGGTCATCGACAATCCCCTGCTCGACATTCCCCTCGCGGGTGTCCTCTGCTCCCCCCTCTGCCGCATGACGCCGGACACGCTGACCGAGATCCGGCGGGAGAGCGACCCCGACATTCCGCTCTTCGAGGCGCTCCGCGCCTACTGCGCGGCACACCCGGATTTCACCGCCGGGCACACGTTCCTCACCCTGCTCGCGTCGTTCCGTCGGGAGGCGGAGGACTCCTCCGTCGCGCACCTCGTGCGCCGCATCTACGCCGAGACGACGCTCTACAGCCTCGCGGGCGCGGACGGCAGACCCGCCGAGCGCAATCTCAAACTGCTCTACCACTATGCCTGCACCTTTGCCGGAGCGGCGTACGAGGGTCTGCACGGCTTCCTCGCCTACATTCAGCGCCAGAGCGAGAGCGACACAAAGTTCAAGTCCCCCGGCGGCAGTGCCCCCGAGGACGCCGTGCGGATTCTGTCCGTGCACGCGTCGAAAGGGCTGGAGTTCCCCGTCGTCTTTCTCGTCAACGCGGGGAACGGCTTCTCCGCCGCCGATGAGACGGGGACGTTCCTCTGCGACCACGCGCTCGGCGTGACGCTCCGCCTGCGCGATAGGACGGGGCAGGTGCAACTCGAGAACCCTGTCCACACCCTGATGAAACTGACCCTGCGCGACAAAGGCAGGGAGGAAGAAATGCGCCTGCTCTACGTCGCGCTCACCCGTGCGCGGGAGCGCCTGTATATCACGGGCTCTGCCGCGGGCAACACCCGCCTCTCCGGCGGCGCGGCGGAAAAGCGCGTGACCGGCGCCGTCCGTTACCGCAGCCGCACCCGCACGCTCGCGTGCGGCTCCTACCTCGAATGGCTCATGGCGGCGGCGAAGCTGTACCCGAGCGAGATCCCCTGCACCGTGAACGGCGAGGAGATCGTCCCGCCCCCGCCCCTGACGGCGCCCGACATGACGGCGCCCGAGGGGAAAGAGGCGGAGGTCGCGCGCCTGACCGAACAACTCCGTCGGCAGTTCGCCCTGACCGAGGCGGTCACGCATATCCCCCGCCTGCCGAAGAAACTCGCCGTCTCCTCGCTGACCCCGCGCCTGCTCGACGGCACCGAGGCGGAAGAGACGCCCCTCGCGCGCATGACGCCCGCCGCGGACGGAGAGACGCCCGAGACGGACACGCCGAGAGACGCCGAAAGCATTGACGACGAAGACGCCCCTCGCAAAGCCGACGACGGGGCGGATACGATGACGGGCGCCGCGGCCGATACGGACGGCACCGAAAGCGGCGCTGTCGGCGCCGCCGACCCGCACGAGAAATACCGCCGACTGCCCCTCGCCTACACGGGCGACCGGGAACCCGACCCGACCGAGCGCGGGATTGCGACGCACCAGTTCCTGCAATTCTGCGACTTTGCGAAACTCGCCCGCGACGGGGTCGACGCCGAGATGCGGCGGCTGGTCGCGGGGGCGTTCCTCACCGAGGCGCAGGCGGCACTCACGCGCCCGGAGGAACTCGAGGCGTTCCGCGCCTCCGACCTCTTCGCCGAGATGCGTGCCGCGCGGGAAGTCAAACGGGAATTCCGTTTCCATATGTTCCTCCCGGCGGCGGACTTCACGACCGACCCCGAGGAAAAGCGGCGGCTCGCGGGCGAGACGCTCTTCATTCAGGGCGTCATGGACGCGCTCATCATCGCGCCGGACGGCTCGCTCACGCTGGTCGATTACAAGACTGCTCCGCCGGCACAGCGAGCAGATGCGCTACTACGCCGAGGCGGCGAAACGCATCTTCGGTGTGGCGCCGAAGCGCGTCCTGCTCTACTCCCTCCACGCCGGGCGGTCGTTCGACGCCACCCCCGCGGCGGAATAGTCCCCCGCCCCGAACAGTAACGTCTCTGTTCCCGTTTTCCCTCTCACGATCATGTAGGGGCAACCACCGGTCGCACGCTCACCCCCGCCCGTCGCCCGCGTTTCCCGCGAATTTTCAGAGCGCGGCTCCGCAATTTTCTTATTTTCCTCTCAAGATGATGTAGGGGCGACCACCCGTCGCCCGC
>SFZB01000104.1 GCA_004558975.1 bacterium | reverse complement strand
TTCGCTTCCCAGTGGATTTGTGTTGCAGTGAAGCTTCACACTTAACACGGGTGTGAATAAAAAGTGTAAGGTCAGGATTGCGGCTCATACCGCAATCCTGAAGTTTGATCGGAGAGTCGCCCTCAGGAGCGCGATGCCAGCCGCGTTCTTGTGCCGCCAGTGCATTCCCGCAAGCTTGCATCGCGCAGCAACGAGCGTCTTGCAGGCCGATTCGATCATGCCAGATCCGATGTAGTAGCCGTTCTTCCGCAACAACCCGTAGTCCATCATCCAGACCCGCTCCTTCAGGTAGGCGAGTGCCTTCCCCGCGTCTCCGTCGGCGGCTTCGAGCGCAGCCCCGAACTTCTTGCCGAGGCTCTTCATGAGCGACTTGCCGCCCCATTTCCTGAGGATGCCCTTGAACCGCTTGTAGTCCGCCGCGCATTCGCCCGGAGCGGAAAGCGTTTCGAGAAGCGCATGAAGGTAGCTGCAGGCGTGGACGAAGTCCAGCGTCCGTATCGCGCCGCATTCCTTGAAGGCGTGTTCCCAGATCTTCTGGATCCACGCCGCCCCGTCGCCGATGAACTGGACGCGCTGGATCTTGCCGATGCCCCTGCGCCGGGCGAGCATGTTCATGACGGACTCGAGCTCGTCGCTCGAGCACGCGCTGGCGAAGTACCACACGTCACCGCGCCGCACGATCGGGCGTCCGTTCCGGTCGACGTGGTCGTAGAGGGCGATCGCCACGACCTTGACCTCCCTCGTCCCCGCCTCGTCGCCGTCCTTCCCCCTGACGCCCTCCGTGTCGGCGTGCGTGCAGGGAGCGCCCGTCCCGTCCACGAGCACGACCATCGTCACGCCGACTTCGCGAGCGTCCCTCGGGAGCTTGCGGGCGGGGAGGATTCGCACGTTCTCCACCAGCGTGTCCGCCATCCACGCGGCCCGGGTCTTCTCAGCCGCGTCCCGCGTGATCGCCATCATCGTCGAGACGGAGACGTCCAGGCGGAGGTTCTCCTTCAGGAACGTCTGCGCTTCCTGGAACGAGTCGAGCTGCGCGCCTGACTCGGCGACGATGCGCCTCGCCTCCGGGGTCGTGCGCGACTTCCCGTCTTCGCATCCGAACTTTGCAAGCGCCTTGATGGACACGCCGCGCTTCGGCGCGTACGGGTACCGGAACGGGACACGCCCGCCGCACGAGAGCATGCTGGCGGACCGGTGGCACACGGTCCCGGGTTCCCTGAGGGACTCCGCGATGGACGACGCCATCGCGGACATCTGCGCCAGCGCGTCCGCCCGGAACGCCTCGGTGACGCGGACGTCCAGGTCTGCGGCGGAGGCGTCCGCCGGCCTGCGCTTGAACTCGGCTATGACCGCCGCGATGTTGGCGCAGCAGATGCCGACGTTCAGCGTGAGGAGTTTTTTTTAGAGTTGGCGTCGAGGTTTTCCGCCACGGCCGCGGCCTCGAACCGGGCGATGAGCCTTCGCATCCCCTTGTACTTGCCGGTGAGTTCGCGGACCCTGCCGTATGCGTCCTTGGGGATGCGCTTGCTCCTCTGCCTCCCCGTCGCCGGATCGGTGTAGGTGTAGATCGGCATCGCGTCGTAGACCTTGACCGTGCCGTCCTTGCGGACCCTCTTCTCGGTTGTCTTGCGGACGCTCCCCGGAAGGAACGGTCCGTAGGACGCGATCTGCGCCAATATAGTCTCGGTTGTGTCGTTGCTCTCGGCCATGTGGCAGCCCTTTCGTATCAGTCTATGAACTATAGACTGATATTATACCATGAACTCGACTGCGTTTGCAACGACAAAATCAGAAAAATGTAAGGGCCGCCCGTAGGGCCGGCCCTTACATTTTTAGTTTACACCCTGCGTCGAGGGGATGGGCGACGGGGGACTTCGGACGACGGACTCAGAGCGTGACGCCGTCCTTGAAGATGGCGATTCCCTGGGCGCCGGCGATCTCGTTCTTCGCGCGCTCCTCGCCTGAGGCGACGCGCAGGACCTTCGCCGCGAACGCCTCCACGTCGGGATC
>SFZB01000036.1 GCA_004558975.1 bacterium | reverse complement strand
ATCAGAGGGGGAGGGTAATCTTGCTGTAAAACTGCTCGTCGGGGAGGTGGTCGGTGTCGCCCTCGACGGGGAGGGGCATTTCGGCGAGTTCGGGGACGGAGGGGATGTCTCCGTTTGCCCAGGCGGCGAGCCGCGCGGCGCAGGAGCGAATCCGTGCCGAAAGACCGCCGAGGCGGGTGTCGTGGCGCTCGTAGCCGTTCGGCTTGTTCTCCGAGAACCACTGCGCTTCGTACAGACGGTGGAAGGCGTCGACTGCATCTGCCGTAGCGGGGAAGTCCTCCGTCGCGAGCGTCCTCACCGCCACCCGGTCACCTGCAAGATACGCCGCACGCGCGCGGACGCCGAGACGGCACTTGCGCCCCACCGCACGGGCGTATGCCGCCTGCGCGCGGAACAGATACCCGAGCGTCGCCGAGCGTTCTGCCGCCGCGTCAATTTTTGCGGCGAGGTCGAGATAGAAGGCGGGGGCGCCCTCCGGCACCGTCCGGTCGTAATATCCGAGGAGCGGATCCTGATAGAGCCACACCTTGGCGGGGCCGTAAAAATGCTGTCCGGCGGCGCCCAGGGGGTCGCCGATCTCGCCGAGGAGCATCAGGTCGTCGTAGTCCTCGCCGGTCGCGTCACGGAACGCGCGGCGGAGCGCGTCGGGCTCCGGTACGCCGTCGATTGCCCGGGCGGCATAGAACAGGGTCGGGAGCGCCGCAAAATAGGAGCACTCGCCGCCGTCGTCGCCCCAAAGCGTAAAGAACACGTCACGGCACCCCGTCTCGCGGCAAGCCGCCATGGCGGCGTCCGTTACCTCGAGCGCCTGATGAGAGAGCGGCGAGAATCCGCGCCATGTCCACACCCCGCCCGCGAAGATGATGGGATTGTGGAATTTCTGATGCACGCGCAGGACGCCCGCATAGAAATCATGATCGAAATGATAGTAGTCCCAGTACACAAGATCGAGGTTCTGCGGCACTTTCGCGAGCACGTCCTCCGAGAAGCACGCGTCGGGCGAGTAGTGGCTGCCCGTCGCGAGCAAAAAGAACATATCGCTCCACATCATGGGACGGAAACCGTGCCGCGCCGCGATCTCCGTGACGCGCGAGAGGTGGCGGAGCAAAATCTCCGTCCGGTTCTCGAATCCGTGTTCCGCGAGGAACTTCCCGAGCCCGACACGATACGCTTCATCCATGCCGATATGTACCCGGCGGGAGGTGAACGATTTCTCGAGCGACGCGAACATATGCTCGATCAGTTCATAGGTGCGGTCATCGTCGACGAGCAGAATATTGTCCGTGTCGAGAAAAGGCCGGAAGCGGCTCCACCGCATGAGCCCATCGAGGTGAGCGAGCGTCTGGATACAGGGTATGAGTTCGATACCGCGTTCCGCGGCGTAAGCATCGACCTCACGGAGTTCTTTCACTGTATATTTGCCGCGGCGGTAGCCGAAATACGGCTCCTCCTCGATCTCATAGGTGTCTTCGGTGTACAGCATGAGCGTTTTGTAGCCCATCTTCGCGAGCAGGTCAATGTAGCGTTTCAGCGCCGGGAGGTGCATGACCGCCCCGCGGGAGCAGTCGAGCATGGCGCCGAGCCCGAGTGATTGATGCATAAGTCGTTCCCCTTTCAGGTGTGTTTCGGGTGCTTTCTCTGAAATACAACGATCCTGGCACGGTATCCCACCCGCGAGGCGCCACAGACGCCACCCGTCGACATGCCGTAACCCGGATCCATTTTTATTATCGTACCATATCCGCATCCGCTTTGCAAGAGATGGGGCTACTGTCGCACAGATTATTTTTGTCCTTTCGTAAAAAGGCGGCGCGGATTTATCGGAACCGCTTCAAAAACGCGTGCGTCCGTCTGCCGCCCGCGTTCCGCCAAAGGAATTTTCAATTTAACGTTCGTCGTCCTTTGACATAAAAAACGGGCGACGGGTGGTCGCCCCTACAGAACGAAATCGGTTTTCTTTTGGGTTTGGTTTTGCGGCGGCGAAAACCATCTGCGCCCGCCACGGCAAACGTTCTTCTTTGGTCGGGGACACCGTTTGTTTGCCTGATGTATTTTCGCAAAACGCGAAAATACCGTTGCCTTTATATCTATAAAATTTCGAAAAGGTTTTGAAGAGGGGGTACAGGGGGAGTGCCTTTTCCTGAAAAAGGCACTCCCCCTGTATTCTAAAACCACCGAATCTGCTCCGCGTCAGTCCTCGGGCGGAGCGGGGGTGTCGGTACCCGCGGCGTCTGCGGTGCCGGTGCGGGAGACGGCTTTCCGGAGGATCTCGGTGAGGTCGAGACCGGTCGCTTCACGCACGCCGTCGACGATCTGGCTCGTCGAGGACATGACGTCGCGCACGACCTTGGTCGCGTTGCCGTCGCCGTACATCACAATCTTGTCGGTTCTGCCGAGCGGCTCCGCCGCGTTCCTGACCACCTCGGGCAGCGCCGCGAGGTACATTTCGAGCACGGACGCCTCGCCCATCTTGCGCTGGGCTTCGGCTTTCTTCTCAATCGCGAGTGCTTCGGCAAGTCCCTTCGCCTTGATACCTTCCGCTTCCTGCTCCATGGCAAAACGGAGCGCCTCGGCGGCGGCACGTTTGGCTTCCGCCTCCTGCTCGGCTTCGTAGCGCTTGGCTTCCGCTTCCTTCTGGCGGCGGATGAGTTCTGCTTCCGCCTCTTTGGCGACGCGGTAAGTCTCGGCGTCCGCCGCTTTCCGCACTTCGGCGTCGAGCTGCCGCTCTTTGACGGCGACCTCGCGGTCGGCGATCTCCGCGGCTTTCTCACGGTGGGCGATCTCTGCCTCTGCGTGCGCAATCTCGATCAGCTTACGCTGTGTCTCCTGCTGAATGGAATAGGCGGCGTCCGCCTCGGCACGCTTGCCGTCGGCGCGGATCTTCATCTCCGCCTGTTGGACGGCGAGTGCCGCATCCTGCTCGGCGATTTTCTTCTCCGCCTCGACCTTGACGGCGTTCGCCTGCTCCTGTGCCTGGCTCGCCGCGATGGCGATGTCGCGCTGGGCATTCGCTTTCGCAATCTGCGCGTTCTTGCGGATCTGCTCCACGTTGTCGATACCCATGTTCTCAATAGTACCGGCGCCGTCCTTGAAGTTCTGGATATTGAAGTTTACGACTTCAATACCGAGTTTTTCCATATCCGGCACGACGTTTTCCGTAATTTTCTTGGCAACGCCCTGACGGTCCTGCACCATTTCCTTGAGCCCGACGGAACCGACGATCTCACGCATGTTGCCCTCCAGCACCTGCGTGACCAGCGCGATAAGCTCGCCCTGCCCCATGTTGAGGAGCGCCTCGGCGGCGCGCTCGAGCAGTTTCGGGTCGGAGGAAATCTTGATGTTCGCGACACCGTCAACCGTGACGTTGATGAACTCGTTCGTCGGGACGGCTTCGCTCGTCTTGACATCCACCTGCATGACGCGCAGCGACAGCTTGTCGAGCCGCTCGAAGAAGGGGATGCGGAAACCGGCGCGCCCGATGAGGATCCGACGGCGGGTCAGCCCCGTGATGATATACGCCGTGTCCGGCGGCGCCTTGATGTACCCGGCGGCGAAGAAGATGATGAGTAGCACCACGACTGCGACCGCCACCAGAATGATAGGAACCATAGTAAAACCTCCCGTTTATTTTCTCTGTTTACAGAATAGCACATTTTGCCCGGTTTGTAAACATGTTTTGACAGTTTCATACCGACCGAATTGTGACTTTTTTGTGTGCCTGCGCGCACGCGTTGACTTTTTCGCGCAAAAAGGGTACAATAATCGGTATCAGAACGGGCGCCGGGGGCGCCGGAGGAGGTACTGCCGTGTCACAGCTCACCAAACGCGCGATCATTGACTGTACGCTCGACCTCGCGGAGAAAAAATCGTTCCGCAAGATCACCGTGCGCGACATTGTGACCGCCTGCGGCATCACCCGCAACACATTCTACTACTATTTCCACGACATTTACGACGTCATCGACCAGGCACTCGAGGAGCAGACGGCGGGGCTCGTGGGTGCCGAGGGGGCGGAATGGGAGTCCGCCATCTTTTCGCTCATCGAGTTCGCCGCGCGGCGCAAGCGCGTCTGGCGTAATCTCTACCGCTCGGTCGGGCACGAGGAGACGGCACGGTTCATCATGTCCCGTCTGCACAGCGTCATCGTGCAGAATATCACCAAACTGAACGGCGGCAAGCCGCTGTCCGCCCGCGACGAATATATCATCACGAGTTTCTACGAGGAGGCGCTGTTCGGGATCATGGCACGCTGGCTAGAGGACGGGCATACCGACGGGAACAGCACCGAAATGGTGAAATACATCCGCCGCATCGAGTGCATTTTTGCCGGGAACCTGCACCTCGCGGTGCAGAACGCCGAGCGCACCCCGGAAGGGAAATGACCGCCCGGCGGTGGTCATCTTTCCCCGTTGCCCGTTTTTTGGGCAACGGGGCGATTTTGTGAAATGAATTTCACGAAAAATTCTGTTACAATGTAAGAAAAGAACGAAAACCCCCGGTGCCGGACGGTGCCGACGGGTGCGTATGCGTTACGGACAAAAGTACGGAGACACGGAACATGAAAGAAAAAAAGAAACAGGCCGTCGGGGAGACGTGCCCCTGGGGATTCGAGAATCCGCCCTTCACACGAGAGATGAAAGAGACCTACACCATTCTCTCGCCGGACATCTTCCCGATCCATATGCGGCTCATCGCCGAGATCTTCCATATGTACGGGTACAACCTCGAGATCCTGCGCTCGCGCGGGCGGCAGGTGATCCAGTGCGGACTGGAACATATACATAACGATATGTGTTACCCCGCCATCTGTATGTGCGGGCAGCAGCTCTACGCCCTCACGAGCGGTGAATACGACCCGCACAAGTGCGCGCTGATTCAGTTCCAGACCGGGGGCGGGTGCCGCGCGTCCAACTATATCTGGATGCTCCGCAAGGCGCTCCACAACATGGGAATGGATGATGTGCCCGTCCTCTCGCTCAGTTTCAACCGGGTGGAGAAGAAGAGCGGTTTCCGCGTCACGCCCATGATGCTCGCGAAAGGGCTTGTCGCCGTCATTTACGGCGATATGCTGATGCTCCTCAAAAACCAGGTCAAACCCTACGAGGCGAACCCGGGCGACACCGACCGGGTCCTCGACAAGTGGTATGCCGAACTGACCTCGCAGATGAAGCGCAACCGCGGGCTCTTCGGCCGCTCGCTTGCGCGGAACCTCCGCGCCATCGCCGAGGACTTCCACAACGTGCAGCGGCGCGACGTCAAGCGCACGAAGGTGGGCATCGTCGGGGAGATTTACGTCAAATATTCCGCGTTCGGGAACAACGGCCTCGAGGAATTCCTCGAGAGCCAGGGGTGCGAATATATGGTGCCGGGTGTGTTCCCGTTCTTCCAGTTCATGTTCGACTGCCAGCTTGCCGACCGCGAGTTCTACGGCGACGGTACCCGCCGCGCCTCCGCCCTCTCAAAATTCGGCGCGGCGCTCGCGCGGCGCTTTGAGCGCACGTTCCGCAAGGCGCTCGAGCCCTATCCCGAGTTCGTCGTACCGAGCACGTTTGCGGAGTTGCGCCGCCTCGGGGAGAAGAACATCGGGCGCGGGGTCAAAATGGGCGAGGGCTGGCTCCTGCCCGCCGAGATCGCGGAACTGATCGAACACGGCTATAACAACGTCATCTGCGTACAGCCGTTCGGGTGCCTGCCCAACCATATCGTCGGCAAGGGGGTCGTGCGGACGCTCCGCGAGACCTACCCGAACGCCAACATCTGTCCCGTCGACTACGACGCCGGGGCATCGAAAGTCAATCAGGAAAACCGCATCAAACTCATGCTCGCGGTATCGGAGGAAAAAGACGATGAAACGACTGGGGATTGATATCGGTTCCACCACGATCAAGTGCGTGGTGCTGTCGGACGCGGGCGAGGTACTCTATTCGAGTTACGACCGCCACCGCGCGAAGATCGCCGAGCGCATGACCGATCTGCTCCACGAGGTCGCCGGGCGGTTCCCGGAGGAGGAGTTCCTCCTCGGCGTCTCCGGCTCCGCCGGCATGGGGATTGCGAACGACCTCGGGCTCCCGTTCGTGCAGGAGGTGTGGGCGACGCGCATCGCCGTCCGCCGCCTCGCGCCCGAGACGTCCGTCGTCATTGAACTCGGCGGGGAGGACGCCAAGATCCTCTTCCTCGACGGTGCCATGGAAGTCCGTATGAACGGCAGTTGCGCCGGGGGTACGGGGGCGTTTATCGACCAGATGGCGACGCTCATGGGCATCACGCCGGACGAGATGAACACGCTCGCCCGGGGGAGCGAGCGCACCTATACCATCGCGTCGCGCTGCGGCGTGTTCGCAAAATCGGACGTACAGCCGCTGCTCAACCAGGGGGCGCGCCGCGAAGATGTCGCGGCGAGCATTTTCCTCGCCGTCGTCAACCAGACGATCGCCGGACTGGCGCAGGGGCGCGAGATTAAGGGCAATATCCTTTACCTCGGGGGTCCCCTGACCTTCCTCTCCGGGCTCCGCGAGGCGTTTGACCGCACGCTCGGCGTCCACGGTGTGTTGCCCGAAAATTCGCTGTATTTCGTTGCGCTCGGCGCCGCGATGGCAAAGACGGCACAGCGCGTTTCGCCCGAGGAGCTCGCGCAAAAGACGGAGGGCTATACCTCAAAGCGCGGATACCTCGGGTGCGACCCCCTGTTCCGCGACGAAGCGGAGCTCGAGGCGTTCCGCCGCCGCCACGACGGCGACACGGGCAATACCCGCATGACAGACACCCCGGTCGGGGCGCTCTCGCTCGGCATCGACGCCGGCTCGACGACCGTGAAAGCGGTGCTTGTCGACGAGGAAGGGAACCTGTTCCGTCCGCTCTACACGTCCAACAGCGGCAACCCGGTGCCGATCCTGCGGCAGTACCTCACCGATCTGTATCGCGACTGCCCGGACATCCGTATCACGTCCTCCTGCGTCACCGGGTACGGCGAGCAGCTGATCCGCGCCGCGTTCGGGGTGGACATGGGACTGGTCGAGACGGTCGCGCACTACACTGCCGCCGAGCGGTTCTGCCCCGACGTGGACTTCATCATCGACATCGGCGGGCAGGACATCAAGTGCTTTCAGATCCGCGACGGCGCAATCGACAGCATTTACTTAAACGAGGCGTGCTCCTCGGGGTGCGGCTCCTTCTTGCAGACTTTCTCGGCGGTGCTGGGCGATACCCCGGCGCAGTTCTCGGAGCGCGCGCTCCGCGCCGACGCGCCCGTTGACCTCGGCTCGCGCTGTACGGTCTTTATGAACAGTTCGGTCAAGCAGGCGCAGAAAGACGGCGCCTCGGTCGAGAACATCGCCGCCGGGCTTGCCATCAGCGTGGTGAAGAACGCGCTCTACAAGGTCATTCGATGCGCCGACCCGAAGCGGCTCGGCGAGCACATTGTCGTGCAGGGCGGGACGTTCCTCAGCGATGCCGTCCTGCGTGCGTTCGAGCGTGAGACGGGGCGCTGCTGCCTGCGGCCGAAGGTTGCGGGGCTCATGGGTGCCTACGGCGCCGCCCTCTGGGCACAGCGGCATGCCCCGGCGGCTTCGACCCTGATAGACCCCTCGGGACTGGCGGCGTTCACGCACGATGTGAAAGCGATTACCTGCAACGGGTGCGAGAATCACTGCCGTCTGACGGTGAACACGTTCGGCTCCGGCGCGAAGTATATCGCCGGGAACCGGTGCGAGAAACCGGTGCGCGGCAAAGCGGCGAGCGAGGCGTTCGACCTCTACGCGTACAAACTCTCGCTCCTCGCGGCGTATCGGAACGATCCCGAGGACGACCGTCCGGCGGTGGGGATCCCCATGGGGCTGAACCTGTATGAACTGCTGCCGTTCTGGTACACGCTGTTCCACTCGCTCGGCTATCGCGTCATCGTCTCGGAGACGTCGAGCCATGCGCTCTATGTGCGGGGGCAGCACACGATTCCGTCTGACACGGTGTGCTATCCGGCAAAACTGATGCACGGGCACATGGAGTCGCTGATCGAAAAGGGCGCGAAGCTGATCTTCTATCCGTCGATGTCCTACAATCTCGACGAGGGGCACGGCAAGAATCATTATAACTGTCCGGTCGTCGCTTACTATCCGAAGGTGCTCGGGGCAAATGTGCATTTTCCCCGGGACGTGAAGTATGTGAGCGGGTTCGTGGGGCTGCACAACCGGCGGGCGTTCCCGCGGCTGTTCGTCCGCATGATGCGGGAGAACGGGATTGCACTCGATCCGAAAGCGGTCGAGCGCGCGGCGGATCTTGCCTATGCCGAATATATTTCCTATATGAAACGCGTACACGATGAGGGACAGCGGTATCTCGCCGTCGCGCGGGAGCGCGGACTGCCGGTGGTGGTGCTGGCGGGCAGACCGTACCATATCGACCCGGAGATCAACCACGGAATTCCGCGGCTCATCTGTGACCTCGGGGCGGTCGTGGTGTCCGAGGACGCGCTCGCGTCCGATGTGCCGTTCTTTGAGACGACGGTGCTGAACCAGTGGACGTACCACGCGCGGCTGTACGCCGCGGCGAAGCGCGTCGCCGGGGAGAGGGAACAGCCCATGGGGCTCGTGCAGCTTGTGTCGTTCGGGTGCGGCGTGGACGCGATTACGACGGACGAGGTGCGGGCAATCCTGGAGAGCGCGGGGCAGCTATACACGCAAATCAAGATCGACGAGATCACCAATCTCGGCGCGGTAAAGATACGGTTGCGGAGTCTTTTCGCAGTCATGTCCGAGCGAGGCAAGAGATAAGGGCGGAGACCAAGCCCCCTAAGTATATTTTAACGGGCAACCGATATTGACTTATCATCGGATAGATGAGGAGCCGTGTCGGTTGCCTCTACTTTAAGAGACGAGGGGGCTTTAACCGCGTTCGCACGCTCTACCGCACAAAGTGCGCCTACGTTCGTGTGAACGCGGTTTCTCCATCCCTTCTCTCTTGCCTTAGGTACACAAGTTGAGCAATAGCTGGCGCAACGTTTGCCTTTGCTTTAAGAGACGCGGTTTCTCCATCGTCCTGCGCTCGCCTTAGGTACACCGGTTGAGCAATAGCTGGCGCAGATACAAAAGCAAAGGTATTTTCGCGTTTGCGGAAATGCGTCAGGCAAATAAACGGTGTCTCTGATAAAAGAAAAACGTTTGCCGTAGCCGGCGCAAGGCGCGGAGGCAACCGAGGTCGGCAAAAGAAAAAGGCTTGACAAAGGGGGTCAAGCCGAGTATCATAATAACGAAGGAACACCGATGACGGTTGCTCCCCTTCGTTTAGACAAAAATAACCGCCTAACTTTGCGGGTGCAGGCGGTTATTTCTTTTTATTATGATG
>SFZB01000035.1 GCA_004558975.1 bacterium | reverse complement strand
CATCAAAAAGTTTGCCGAGGCAACGCCCCTAAAATAAAAGCACTGGCAACCGATATTGACTTTTCATCGGAAGGATGAGGAGCCGTGTCGGTTGCCTTTTCTCTCTTGTCTTAGGTACAAAAGTATAGCACTTAAGAGTTATGAAGAGGGAAATGGTGGAGTGCCTTTTCCGTGGGAAAGGCACTCCACCATAATGGTTTTCTTTTTACGTATTTCTCGAGAACGCGAAAACCGCTTGCGGTTTCCCGTCACCTGAGAGAAGACCGAGGACGGTTTCGGTGCTGTTGACGGCTTCGGCATTGACCGTACCTGCCTCGTGACCGCGCCGATTGGTCGCGTCCGTGCCGACGGTGGCAAGGACAGGGGTGAGGCAGTCGCCGGGGCGGGTCTGGCGGAGAAATTCCGCGCGCAGGCGGCGACAGCCGGTGTCGAACCCCGCGAGCGTCATGGCGAGTTCGGTCAGACGCACGTTATTGGCGTGTCCGTTCTCGTCGATGAGGGCATCGCCGACGGTGAGGGGCGCGAGGTGCTCGGCGTCATCGGGCAGGCGGATGCGCGCACCGCTCCCCGTAGCCCGGGGGGCATCTGTGAGTGGGTCGTCGCCGAAGTAGTCGGGCGGGCAGGGGAGCGGTGCCCCCGTCACGGTATCGACGAATGCCCAGCGGGTGTCGGCGGTGGCGAGTACGTCCCCCGCCTTGTCGGTGAGCGTCATGTACTTCTTCGCGAGGGAGCCCGAGCGGCGGTAGAACGCCGCCTCAAAGCGATATGGGTCGCTGAGGGCGGGAGGAGCGTCGAGCCGCACGTCCCACGAGAGCAGATACCACGCCGCGCGGTGCGCCGTCTGGTACCCGATGCCGCGTCCGACGTCCTCGACCGCGAGATAGTTGAGATCCTGGAAGAGCCGCAGGAGCCCCGTCATGGAGAGCCGCCCCGTCGCGTCCGTCTCGCTGTAGCGCACGCGCCCGTCAGACGTCACCATGTCGGTTGCCCCCCTTGGCGCGCTCCTGCGCCCAGAATGTCGAGAGCAGGGTCTGAAAGGTACGCGGAGAAAACGGCGGTTTCCGCAGATACTGCACGGTCTCGGGCGAGAGCGCGCCCGTCTCACGGAACTCGCGTCCCGCGTCCGTGTATTTCACAAGGAACTTCTCAATCTTGTGGGTGAGCGTCGGCTCATTCAGCGTTTTGCCCTGCGGGCAGAGAATGGGCGTGTAGGCGCCGACCCCGCAGATGATGTCGAGCTCCGCGAGGAGCGGGTCGTAGACGAGTTCGGTCTGCGCGTAACCGCAACTGGAGATGACGATGAACTTCTTTCCCTCGACGCCGGGACGGATGCCGTGAAAGGAGGTGCCCGGTACGGGCAACTGCCCCTCATAGGTCGAGAGCATGCTCAGCATACGGTCGCAGAACACCTTGACCGTTCCCGGCATACCGAAGAAGTAGAGCGGGAAACTCGAGATGATGATGTCGGACGCAAGGATCTGCTCCTTGATGCGGGGGATGTCGTCGTCCCCGATGACGCAGGTACCCTCGGTCCTCCCCCAGCAGGAGAGACACCCGAGGCAGGGCTTGATGCGACAGTCGGAGAGATGGATCACCTCCGCCGTGTCCTCCCCCTCACGCACGAGCCCCGCGAGAAATGCACGGGTGACGCGCATCGTACAGCCCGCGTCCTTGCGCGGGCTGCCGTCGAGAACAAGAATTTTCATACGCGGCGGCGGAACAGTCCGCGGCGGCTCCCGGCAGGCGCGGCGGCGCCCTCGGTCGCGCACTTGCCGATTTTGCGGTACTTCTCATACCGCTCGGCGAGCAGGGTGTCCGTCGGCACTTTCGCGAGGTGCTTCAGACGGTAGGCGAGGTCTTTCCGGATGCCATCGTAGAAAGGCGCACACGCCTCCGCAGCCGTGAAGTCGGCGGGTTCGGCAATGACTTTCTCAATGATACCGAGGTCGAGCAGACTCTTGGCGTCGAGTTTCAGATGCTCGGCGGCATCGGGCGCACGGGAAGAATCCTTGTAGAGGATACTGGCGCACGCCTCCGGGGAGACGACCGTGAAATAGGCGTTTTCGAGCATCCAGATCTCGTCCGCGACCGCGAGCGCGAGCGCGCCGCCGCTCGACCCCTCGCCGACCATGACGGTGATGATCGGTACTTTCAGGGTCATCATTTCATAGAGATTTTCGGCGATGGCTTCGCCCTCGCCGCGTTCTTCCGCCCCCTTGCCGCAGGAGGCGCCCTGCGTGTCCACAAAGCAGATGACGGGGCGGCGGAACTTTTCCGCCTCATGCATGAGGCGGAGCGCCTTACGGTACCCCTCCGGCGCGACACAGCCGAAGTCGCGCGCGATGCGCTCGGTCAGGCTATGCCCTTTTTCGATGCCGATGACGGTGACGGGGATCCCGGCGAGGAATCCGACCCCGCCGACCAGCGCCGGGTCGTCGCCGTAGCGTCGGTCGCCGTGGAACTCGGTGAAGTCGCGGATGATCGCGTGGATATAGTCGAGGGAGGTGGCTCTGCCCGCCTTTCTCGTACATTTGATCTTATCGTAGGCCTGCATGATACTCCCTCCTTACTTTCCCGCATGGATCTTGAGCAGATTCGTGAGGTATTCTTTGTGTTTTTCGCGCGGGACGATATCGTCGAGGAAACCGTTCGCGAGTTGGAACTCCGCACTCTGGAAGTTCTCGGGCAGTTTCTCCCCCGTCACCTGTTCGATGACGCGCTTCCCGGCAAAGCCGACGAGCGCACCCGGCTCGGAGATGATGACGTCGCCGAGCATCGCGAAACTGGCGGTCACGCCGCCCGTCGTCGGGTCGGTCGCACACACGAGATAGAAGTTGCCCGCGTCGCTGTGCCGCTTGACGGCGCCCGAGACTTTCGCCATCTGCCAGAGGGAGAGCATCCCCTCCTGCATCCGGGCGCCGCCCGAGACGGTGTAGCCGATGACGGGCAGATGCCGCTCGGTCGCATACTCGAAGAGCGCCGCAATCTTGTCGCCGACCGCGCTCCCCATGGAGCCCATCATGAACTTGGATTCCATGACGAAGAGGCAGGTACGGAGCCCGCCGATCGTGCAGGTGCCGGTGAGGACCCCCTCGTATTCCGCACTCTTTTTGCGCGCGGCTTCCGCTTTTTCGTCATAGTCGGGGAAGCCGATCGGGTTGCCGAAGGTGACAATCTCGTTCATTTCGCGGAAGGAACCGGCGTCCGTCAGGTATGCGATGCGTACCCGCGCCGGTACGCGGTTGTATTTGCCGCACTTCGGGCAGATGAACTGTCCCTCGGCGAGCGCGCGTTCGGAGACTTCCTCCTTGCACTTTTCGCAGGGGACGGTGCGCTCGGACGCGAGGTAATCGGCGAGCGTTTTGTGCTTCATTGTTTCCATGTGAGGTGACTCCTTACTTTCCGAGCGCCGCAAGCGTCTCGCGGAGGGTCTCGGCGTTTTCGACGTGCAGAATCTGCACGTCCGTGAGCGTGCGGGAGACGAGTTTCGAGAGCGTCGCACCAGCGCCGACCTCGATAAACGTATCGATGCCCGTGTCCGCCATGCGGCGGATGATGGTCTCCCAGCGGACGCTGCGGGACGCCTGTTCCGCAATCGTTTCGGCGATCTTTTCGCTGTCCCCGGGGTAAAGGTCGGCGGTGTAATCGGAATAGAGCGGAATCTTCGGCGCCGAGAGGGCAAGTCCGGAGAGGTGCCGACGGAGCGCGTCGGTCGCGTCCGCCATGAACGGGGTATGGAACGCGCCGCTGACGGCGAGCTTCACGGCTCTGCCGCCCGCCGCCTTCACGGCGTCGCAGAACGCGTCGATCTCCCCGGCAGCCCCCGCGCAGGCGATCTGCCCGGGGCAGTTATAGTTGACGGGATAGATACAGTTAAAGGTCGCGGCGATGCGCTCCACTTCTTCGGGCGGGAGTTTCATGACCGCCGCCATACCGCCCGGGTGTCTCTCCCCGCACGTCTGCATGGTATTGCCGCGCAGGACGACGGTATCGAACGCATCGGCGTCGGAGAGTATCCCCGTGAACGCGAGTGCCGGGATCTCCCCGAGAGAGAACCCCGCGACGGCGTCGGGCATGACCCCGGCGGCGCTGAGTGCGCGTGCACAGGCAAGGTCAACAAGGAAAAGGGCGGGCTGGGTATTTTCGGTCTGGGTCAGGGCTTCGCCGGGCCCCTCAAAGCAGGTGGCGAGTGTACCGGGGCGGCGGCTCTCACCGAGGTCAAACACCTCTTTCGCGGCGGGTACGTTCTCATAAAGGTCGCGCCCCATCCCGACATACTGGGCACCCTGCCCGGCAAACAGAAAAGCAATTTTCGACATGATAGGTCTCCTTTCTTCAGGCGGGGAAGATGGTTTCCCGCGGCACCGCCGTGAAGGTCATGTTCCCCTTAGCGCGCACTTCACCGTCCACTTTGAGGACGGCATCGAACGAGGTCAGCACCCCGCTCTTACGCGTGCAGTTGACGGTGATATCCAGCGTGTCGCCCGGAATCACGGGCTTCACGAATTTGAAAGAATCGACTTTGAGCAGGACATAGATCGTATTTTCGTCCGTCCCCTCGTTCTCGACGACGAGCGAGCAGAGTTGCGCCGCGCATTCGATCTGGAGCACCCCCGGCATGACGGGAGCCCCCGGGAAGTGTCCCATGAAATACGGCTCGTTGACCGAGACGTTCTTGATGCCGCGGGCGGACTCACCCGGGGTGAGCTCCAGGACGCGCTCGATCATCTGGAAGGGAGGGCGCTGTTTGATGCGGCGGCTGATCTCGTCAATGTTCATCATAGCGACAGCCCTCCGTCGAGGACGAGCGTCTGCCCCGTCATGTAGGCGGCTCCGTCGCTTGCCAGCATGGAGACGACGGCGGCGACGTCCTCGACCGTGCCGAATCTGCCGAGCGGCACCTCGGTCAGGTACTGCGCCCGCTTATCCTCGGGCAGGGCGTCGATCATTTCCGTCGCGATGAAGCCGGGCGCCACCGCGTTGACGCGGATGCCATAGGGCGCGAGTTCCTTCGCCATGGTCTGGGTCATGGAGTTGACGGCGCCTTTCGTGGCGCTGTACACCGTCTGCCCCGCGAGCGCCATTTTGGAACTCACGGAGGACATATTGATGATGACACCGCTCTTCTTGCGGAACATCTTGAGCACCGCCTGCTGTGCGCAGTAGAGGTATCCCTTGATATTGAGGTCGAGGCAGGCGTCGAGGTTCTCTTCGGTGAGCATGAGCAGGTATTCGTCGCGCACGATCCCCGCGTTGTTGACGAGGACGTCGATCTGCCCGTAGGTTTTCCATACGGTCTTGAACATTTCCTTGACTTCGGCAGGGTTTGAGACGTCGGCGCGCACGGCGAGGGCGTCGCCGCCCGCCGCCCTGATCTTGTCGACGACTTCCGTTGCCGCCGCTTCGCTGTGGCTGTAATTGACGACGACGGTCATGCCGTCCGCGGCGAGCCGCAGGGCACAGGCGCGGCCGATGCCGCGCGATGCCCCGGTAACAATAGCAACTTTCATGGCTGTTTCCTTTCGGTCAGAATCAGGCACGTCCGAGCAGGACGGCAGTGACGGCACCGCCCGCGGCGACAGCGACCGCGAGAATGTGGCGGAGAGATTCCGTTTTCACGACGGTCGTCTGCACGGTTTCGCCATTTGCGAGATAGGCTTTTACTTCACTCCCGCGCTTGCCGGAGAAGAGGAGCGCCGCTTCCGCCGCGGAGAGCGCCGCCGATGCCGCACGGCATTCGCCGACGGTGTCTTTCACGCTGAGGAGCGGGAGAGCCGTGAGTTTCGCGTCTCCGAAAGCGAGACGGTAAGCGCCGATCTCGGTCTTGTCGACGGCGGCTTGCCCGTTGGCGAAGCCGATGACCGCGTCCACGTCGGCAAGGGTGATTCCCGCGTCGTCGCAGGCGGTGCGGATCGCACGGGCGACAGCCTCTTCCGACCCCGACACGGTGCCGAACTTCACGCCCGCGTTCGCCATGCCGTAGCCGAGCACTTTGGCATACGGTGCGGCGCCGCGTGCCTTGACGCTGTCGGCGCTCTCGAGGACGAGCGACACACTGCCGTCGCCGAGGACGAAGCCCGCGTCGTTCGCGTAGGCGCCGTGTACATGATCGGAGACGAGCCCGAGCTTGCGGTAGAGGGAATCGATGATCTCACTGTTTTCGTCCGTGCCGGTGGCGAGCATGATGCTCTCCTGTCCCTCACGGATAATGTTCATCGCATAGGCGATGCCGGAAAGCCCGGACTGCGCCCCGTTCGTGACGGTGACGTTATAGCCCTTGATGCCGGAACAGATGGAGAGATAGCCGCCGGCGGCGTTGTAGACGGTGTTCGGGAACTTGAAGGCACTGCCCGAGGCGTTGCCCTTGGCGACAATTTCGCGCTGGAAATCGCAGACGGTCGAGAGCGGACCCTCGGAAGTGCCGACGACGATACCGATCTCGGTCGCGTTGTCATCCGTCACGGTCAAATGCGCGTCCGCGAGCGCCTCCATGCCGGAGACAGCCTGCAACTGGCTGAACTTGTCGAGCTTGCGATAGAACGCCATTTTGAGCCCGCAGGCGTCAAAGTCGTCGTGACCGACGGCGGACATGACGGAGGGAGAGTCGGGCGCTTCGCCCTTAGCGGCTCTCTCGAGGTAGGCGGGGATTCCGTTCCCGCCGGGGAGGACAAGACCGAGCCCCGTGATATAGACATCCTGCTTCTTTTCGGGCAGGGTCACGTTACCCGCCTCGCGGCTGAACACGATCGACGCATTGTTGCCGCCGAAAGCGAAGGAGTTGCTCATGACGTTCGTCATCTGCTTCTCGCGCGCGACGTTCGGGCGGAAGTCGATCTTCCCGGCGCGCTCGGAGAGCCGCACGAGATCCTCGTCTGTGTAGCCGACCGTCGGAGGGACGACCCCGTCGGTCAGCGCCTTGACGGTAAAGACGGCTTCAATGGCGCCCGCGGCGCCGAGGCAGTGACCGACCATGGCTTTCGTAGAGCTGACAGACAGATCGTCGTTCTCCGCGTCGAAAATGGTGTGGAGCGAGAGAAATTCCGCCTCGTCGTTCTTCGCCGTGCCGGTGCCGTGCGCGTTGATATAGGAAATATCCTTCGGGGTGAGCCCGGAGTTTTTCAGCGCACGCAGGATGGCGTTCATCTGTCCCTCTCCGTCGGGACGCGGCGCGGTGATGTGATGCGCGTCACTGCTGACGCCGGCACCCAGCACCTCGCAGATGATGTGTGCGCCGCGCGCTACCGCGTGGTCGTAGGATTCGATCACGAGTGCGCCGGAGCCCTCACCGAGGGTGATCCCGCTGCAGCGGTTGAAGGGCGAGCAGGGCAGGGCGTCGAGCGCGTGGAGCGACAGGAACCCGGCGTACGGTACGGAGGCAAAAGCGTCCGCGCCCCCGGCGATGAAAACGTCGCCGACCCCGGCACGGATCAGATCGCAGGCATAGGCGATGCTGATGGTACCGGCGGCACAGGCATTCGCCACATTGGTGACGACCCCGCCCGCACCGTATGCGCGGGCGACCATGTTGGCGATCGCGGAAATGGGCATCTTGGTGACGTCCTCGGCGCGCTCGCCGTTCCGATAGTAGTTTTCGATGCTGACGACGCCGCCGACGCAGGAGCCCATGATGACCCCGACGCGCCCGGCGTCCTCTTTCTGCATATCGAGCCCCGCGTCGCGGACGGCTTCACCCGCCGCCTTGACGCACAGGCGGGAGACACGGTCCATTTCTTCGGCGCCCGGCAGGGTATCGAGGTCGGGGGCACTGACCTCCGCCCCGAGATTGGCGTAGCAGCCCTCGGTCACGACCGAGGTCGCGGGTTTGATGCCGCTCTTGCCGGCTTTGGCATTCTCCCAGCATTCGTCGGCGGTGTTCCCGATGGCGCTGACCATACCGAGACCCGTGACGACACAGCGAATTTTATGATCCGTCATTGTATTTACACTCCTTATGGATAATCAAAAATCACAGAAAAAGAAAACGGGGATGTCGCAAAAGACACCCCCGCGCGTTTTACCGATGCTCTGCGACGTATTTGGCAAGGCTCTCGACATTGTAGAAATGCTCTTTGCCGACCCCGGTCATCTGTACACCCCATTCGTCATCGATGAAGCCGATGATTTCGAGGGAGTCGATGGAGTCAAGACCGATCTCGTCTCCGAAGAGGGGGATCTCGTCCGTCAGCACGTCTGCGTCGATGCCCAGATTCTCGTTCAGGAGCACCTTGATTCTCTCGGCGATTGCTTTGGTTTCTTCGTTCATGTTTCTATGTCCTTTCAAGTAATGGCAGTGATCAGTTCCCGTTTCGCTTCGTTGGGCACGGGCGCGCCCGATACCGCTCCGGCATCGGCTCCCGCCGCTTTTGCGGCGACCCCGACGGGCGCTTTTTCGTCCGCGGCGGGGAGGGGCGCCGGGATCCCCAGCATGGAGGCAAGGGCGAGACGGCATTTTTCCGTTTCTTCACGGAGGATGAGACTTGGTCTGCCGCGCCGCGAAAGGTCGAGCGCGAGCGGGGCGCCGATGAGGACGGTCTTACGCCGGAAGCGGCGGTATTCGCCGACGAGCGCGACGGGAATGACGGGGACACCGGTCTTGCGCGCCAGCATGAGGGCGCCGGGATGGAATGCCCCGAGCGTGCCGCAGGCGTTCAGCTTCCCCTCCGGGAAGATGAGGATGCTTCCACCGCTCCGGAGAACGCTTTCCCCGCGGGCGAGCCACTCGGTGTCGAGCCCTGTCAGGTCGACCGGAATGTACGGGAGGCGGGTGAAGAGCCAGTGAATACTGCGCTTGTCATACCACTTGCGCGTGACGTATGTATAAAGCCTTCGCTTTCCCAGCGTTTGCGGGAGGTAGTAGCCGTCGGTGTGCGCCGTATGGTTGGCGATGAGGATCGCCGGGGTCTTCCGGAACAGGCGCTTCGTCTCCCTGTCGGCGAAACGGATGCGGGGCGGGTAGAGGATGCGGTTCCACAGTCCCCAAAAGAAATAGACGATCCTGACCGGCACATATAAGAAAATGTGTCCGATTTTTTTCATAAAACTCCTTTGGGCGGGGCAGGATGCTCCCCGATTTTCCGCTCTCATTGTAACATCGTTTTTTTTCGTTGCCAATGGACAATCCGCGCGGTTTGTACTAAAAAACACGGCGCGCGATCACGCGCGCGGGCGTATATGAACAGGCAATAACAGGCGCACAGCGGCAGGCGGGAAAGCGAGGGGAGATGGAAAGCGAGGTTTTGCGCGTTCCTGTGCGCGTCCGCACACGGGCAGGAAAAATACCGTCCTGCGTCCGTGCCGTAGTGTGCGGCAGGTTACCTCCCGCCGCTTTCTGCTCACTTGCCGACATCTATCCCCGCGCGCCCCTGTCTCTCGCACGGCACCCGTTGCCGCTCCACGGTTTTACATAGATTTAACGCGGATTTACCGTTTCCGTGATAGTGGTGCACGCGGCGGCTCTGCTACAATGTGAGCAGAACCGGAAAAGAAAACAAAAACAAAAAACATAAGGAGTATGTTTGAAAATGAAAAAATCTGTGATTCGTCTGATCGGTGTGCTTGCAGTCCTCTCAATGGTGATTGCAATGTTCGCCTCCTGCGGTGGCGGGAAAGCCATCACCGTCGTCGGCCGTGAGGACGGCAGCGGCACGAAATCCGCATTTATGGAAATCATCGGGCTGAAGGGCAAGGCGGACGT
>SFZB01000005.1 GCA_004558975.1 bacterium | reverse complement strand
AATGACCCTGTCATCGGTAACGACTTCTTTCGGGTTGCCTTTTGTAAAACTATATTGATCGCTGCCGAAAAATGCGTCCCTTGAGGCCGCGTCAAACGTATATCCCTGCATATCAATGCCGGCGGCTCCGGCAGATACGGCACATAAAAGGCTGCCTATTCGTTCGTTTTCCGTAAGACCGCCATCCGACCAATCATAGTTTCTGTTGTAATTCAGTGCAAGTACCGGCAGCTTTGACGCGCGAATAATGGATTTCAGTGCATTTTCGTCTGCGTTTTCAAGGCAGGAAATATGCAAATCTATCATGTCGGCGCCGTCATATAGGCAGTTTTTGATTGCCGCAACGGCAGATGAAACGCTTTTTTCCCTAATAACGCCTGCCAATGCAGGAGCGTTGATTTCGGATATTTTTTTCATTTACGTTATCACCTTAAACGAATTTCATGTTTATTAAAGCAAAATAAAATCCGTTATGTAAATAGCCTATTTGATTTTTTTGTCATTTTTGATACTTAATTGTTGACATTACGGGTGAACAACGGTAGAAAAGCATCGTCCGAAACAACGAGGAGGAGCAGAAAAAGCGGCTCCTCCTTGGGGTTTTACATCGGTCCAACGAGGTGTTTTGCGTCGGTGGTTGTTTTTGCGGCGCGGGCGTGCTATACTAATGGGGAAAACGAGGGGAGCCGGTCTCCGGCGAGTGGTCGGCATCGGGCTCCATTTCCCGCGGCGGCGCGGGATACCCTCAAACGGGCGCAACCGCCGAAAGCGGCATCAGTGCCCCTTTCCCCGCTTCGATGCGCGGGGAAAAGGGCGGCGCCGGGGGGGTGGCAGAGACAAAACGAAACGGACGGAAGTGTGGCAAAGTGAAAAAAATATTGCTCTTGGCGACGGGCGGGACGATTGCATCGCGGAATCTCGGGGAGGGGCTGACGCCCGCACTCACGGCAGAGGAACTACTCGGGTGTGTACCGGAGATCGCCAACGTCTGCGACGTGACGGCAGAGCAGGTGTGCAACCTCGACAGCACCAATATGCGCCCCGAGCACTGGGTGCAGATCGCACGGCGCGTGCGGGAGGTGTACGACGCATACGACGGCTTTGTCATCACGCACGGCACCGACACCATGGCGTATGCCGCCGCGTGTCTTTACTATCTCTTGCAGAACGCACGCAAGCCGGTTGTGCTCACGGGCTCGCAGATCTCCATTTTCGAGCGCGACAGCGACGCGCGCGACAATCTTCTCGGCGCCTTCCGCTACGCAAGTGACCCGGACGCCTGCGGGGTACGCGTGTTCTTTGACGGCAAGGTCATCTGCGGCACGCGTGCCCGCAAGACACGCACGCGGAGTTTCAACGCTTTTTCCAGCGTGGACTATCCGACCGTGGCTCTTGTGCGAGACGGGCGGGTGCAATACTATATCAAGGGAGACGTCACGGGGGAGGAGCGGTTTTACGACCGCCTCGACGCTGACGTCCTGCTCGTCAAACTGACGCCCGGCATCGATGCCGGGATCCTCGACTATGCGGCGGCGCACAGCCATGCCGTCATTCTCGAGAGCTTCGGGGTCGGCGGAATCCCGCACTATGACGACGGCGCCTTTGAGAAGGGCATCGCCCGCCTGCAGGCAAAGGGGGTGCGCATTGTGGTGGCGACGCAGGTCGCCCACGAGGGGAGCGCCATGGAGACCTACCGCGTCGGGTACCGCATCAAGGAAAAATACCGTCTGCCTGAAGCATACGAGATGACGACCGAGGCGGTGCTTGCCAAGACCATGTGGGCGCTGACCGTCACCGACAGCGCCGAAGCATTTTACCGTGTGTTCGAGACACCGGTCGGGAACGATTTGCTCATCTGACAGTGCGCCGACGGGACTCATCAAACATTTAATAAAACGCGGAGCGGAGCCTGTTTTTCAGGCTCCGCTCCGTTGTTATGCAGAAGAAAGAGGCGCGCCGCGTCCGGTGGGGCGGACGGCGCTTTTCCCGCGCTTTTTGGTTCTGTGTGTTACTTCTGCTCTTTTCTCGCCTCAACGAAATAGGTCGCCTCGGTGTCGGCGATCGAGAGGGCAAGCGCCAAGGGAAAGAGCTCAAAGGCTTTGCCGACGTTGCGCGCGTCGTCCTCGTTCGAGAAGCCCATGTGGTAGCGGATCGCGAACGCCTCCTCACGCGTCAGACGCATGAAGCCGGAAATGACGTAGACGGATTTTTCCCCGTGACCGTAGGGGAGGTTATCGTCAAATTCATAGTAGGGCATGGGTTTCCACTGCCCGGTGGCGGGATCCTTGACGTTGCGCGTCGAGACGCGGTAAACATTGACCTTGCACAGGTCATGGAGCAGGGAGACGATGGCGATGGTTTCGTCCGAATAGGAGAGCCCGAATTCGTCGCGCACCTTGTTCCTCGCGAGGTAATCGCGCAGACACTCATAGACGTTGATGGAGTGCTCGAGCAGTCCCCCCTCATAGGCGGAATGGTAACGGGTCGAGGCGGGAGCGGTGAAGAAGTCGGAATTCGTACCGGTCAGCCACGCGAGCAGTTCCTGCGCGCCCTCGCGCTTGATATACGTCGAATAAATGTCAAGAAATTTTTCGCGGTTGGTCATAAAGACTCCTTTCAGCGATAATCGTCGTAGAGTTTACGGGTGACGGTGTAGCGGCTCTGCCACGCTTCTTCGAGCAGCGCCTCGGCATCGACCTTTTCCAGTTCCTTCAGTACCTGGGCAAGCACCGGGCGCGTCTTGGGGTGCCGCGGCGTGAACACGGTGCAGCAGTCCTCATAGGGGAGGATCGATGTCTCAAATGTCCCGATGCGCCGCGCGACCGTCACAATCTCATCTTTGTCCATACCGATGCACGGGCGGAACAGGGGGATCGTCACTGCCGCCCCGGTCACTGCCATGGCTTCCATGGTCTGCGAGGCGACCTGCCCGAGGCTCTCCCCCGTGATGAGGGCGCCGGCGTTC
Organism: bacterium; assembly: GCA_004558975.1. GTDB lineage: Bacteria > Bacillota > Clostridia > Oscillospirales > CAG-272 > UBA1740. The sequence goes on along the minus strand of SFZB01000005.1, from coordinate 25,837 downwards.
CGCTCACGGGCGCACCGCTCGGCGAGTTTCATCATAAAGTGGCGGAGCAGGAGCGTAAAGTACTCCTCGGCACATTTGCGCGAGAGTTCTTCCTGCACATGGGTCAGAGACATGACGTGCACGTCGATCTTCGAGGTGAAACGGCAGAGCTCCTCGGCGAGCGTAAAGACCTTTTCCCGCGCACGCTCGGAGGTGTAGGGATAGGATTCAAAATGGACGGCTTCCAGTTCCAGTCCGCGCTTTGCCATCATGTACCCGGCAACCGGGGAATCGATCCCCCCGGAGAGCAGGAGCATCCCGCGCCCGGCGCACCCGAGCGGCAGCCCGCCGGCGCCTTTTTCCTGCCCGGCGTGGAGGTAGGCGGCGTTCTCGCGCACCTCGACCCGCACCATGGCGTCCGGGTGATGGAGATCCACCTTCAGAGTATGTGCGGCGGAGAGGACGGCACCGCCCACGCGGGCGGCGATCTCGGGGGAGTTCAGGGGGAAGGCTTTGTCGGAGCGCTTGGCGTCGACGCGGAACGTGCGGGCGCCGGCGAGTTTCTCCGGCAGGTAGTCGCGCGCGACGCGGCAGATGTCGTCGATGTTCTTCTCCGCGACGGCGGCACGCGTGACGCCGACGATGCCGAACACGTCGCGGGCGCTCTCGTACATACCGTCGAGATCCGCCTCGTCGTTCAGCGGTTCGATATAAATGGTGGACTGCGCGTGATGAACTTCAAAAGCGCCGTAGTGCCAGGCGCGACGGCGCAGTTCTTTCGTCAGTCGGCTCTCGAAGGAGGACTTGTTCGCGCCTTTCAGCACGAGTTCTCCGTACTTGCAAAGAATGATTTCTTTCATAGTGACCTCATCGCGGTTGGTTTCATATCAGTATAGCACACGCCGCGACGCTTTTCAAGGAAAAGGACAGCGCCGTGGTGTGCTTTTGCGCGGGGGACATCAACGGAGTGCGTGCCGTCGTTTGCGCCCGCCGTGCCGCCGGGGCAGGCTTCGTTACGTCTCCGGGTGCCGGTGGCGACGGAGCGGTTTACCCCCGGTGCGCCTTTCAGAGCGGGAGGTACATCAGGTCGCAGTCGACCGTCCGCCCGTCGGGCTGTTTTAAGTAGTCGGGGTAGGTACACAACTTGGAAAAACCGAGTTTTTCGTAGAGGTGAATGGCGCGGGTGTTGTCACTGCGAACCTCGAGAAACACCTGCTCGAACTCGTTTTCCCTCGCGAAAGTCAGCACCTTTTCGGCAAGCGCCGTGCCGATGCCTTTCCCCCACATGGAACGCAGGACGCTGATACCGAACTCTCCGCGGTGGCGCATGCGTCGGCAGCCGCGGGAAAGGCTCGCGTCGCCTACGATCCTGCCGTCCACACGGGCGACATAGAGTACCCGGTCGTGGGAATCCACCTGCTTTTCGAGGTATTCCGCCTCCGATTCCACCGTGAACGGGAAATCGTCGGTGCCGAACGACAGATTTTCGGTTTCGCCCCCGATCGTCCGTAAATAGTCAATCAGTTCCGCCGCATCCGCCGGCGTACCTCTCTCTATGGTCAAAGATCCCTCTTGCATAAGTCTCACCCGGTCATCGGTTGACAGAAAACGATGACGCGCCTTTCCGAATGGTGGTTTTCTCTATTATAGTCGAGAAATGCCCCAAATGCAAGAGACGGGGGCTTGACAAACCGGCGGAAATCGATTACAATAGGGGGGCAATGACGGGGAGGAGTAACCTCCCGGGGCGGTCAAGAGAGCAGGCGGTCGGTGCGAGCCTGTCGGTGCCCCGGCGGGTGAAGGTCGCCCCCGAGCCGAGGAAGAAAGACGCGAGAGCGTGGCTTTGACCGCGCGCCGCCCGGTTTTTCGGGCGCCTCTCCGTCCTGTAGAACCTCTCCCCCAAGGCGCGCCGCGCGGCGCGTGAAACAGGTGGTACCGCGTTGATGACGCCCTGTGTCGGTTGGACACGGGGTATTTTTGTTTTTGTCGCCGGGCGACGGAAAGGACACAGTATGGCAAGAGACCTCCCGAAAACGTATGCACCGAAGGAGTTCGAGGACCGCATCTACAAGACATGGTGCGACCGCGGCTACTTCACCGCCGACCCGAAGAAGCCGGGGCCGGCGTTCTCCATGGTGATCCCGCCCCCGAACGTCACGGGGCAGCTCCACATGGGACATGCCCTCGACGAGACGCTCCAGGACATTCTGGTGCGTTACAAGAGAATGCAGGGCTACAACACACTCTGGGTGCCCGGCACCGACCACGCCGGCATCGCGACGCAGATCAAGGTGGAAGAGCAACTCCGCGTCAATGAGGGGCTGACCCGCTACGACCTCGGGCGCGAGAAGTTCCTCGAACGGGTGTGGGAATGGAAGAACAAATACGGCGACCGCATCATTTCACAGTTGAAGAAACTCGGCACCTCCTGCGACTGGACGCGCGAGCGCTTCACGATGGACGCGGGCTGTTCCCGCGCCGTCAAGGAAGTGTTCGTGAGCCTCTATAACAAGGGACTGATTTACCGCGGCAACCGCATCATCAACTGGTGCCCGCACTGCAAGACGGCGCTCTCCGACGCAGAGGTCGAGTACGAGGAGCAGGCAGGTTCCTTCTGGCATATCCGCTATCCCATCAAGGGCGAGGACGGATATGTGGAGATCGCGACGACGCGTCCCGAGACCATGTTCGGCGACACCGCCGTCGCCGTCAACCCGAACGATGAGAACACGAAGCACCTCGTCGGCAAGACGCTGATCCTGCCGCTCGTCGGGCGGGAGATCCCCGTCATCGCGGACGACTATGTGGAGATCGGCTTCGGCACCGGGTGTGTGAAGATCACGCCCGCGCACGACCCGAACGACTTCCTCGTCGGACAGCGCCACGGGCTCGAACAGATTAAGGTCATGAACGACGATGCGACGATGAATGCCTATGCCGGTAAGTATGAGGGCATGGACCGTTACGAGTGCCGCCGCGCGCTGGTCGCCGACCTCGAGGCGGCGGGGTATCTGCTCTCCGTCGAGCCGCACGCGCACAACGTCGGTACCTGCTACCGCTGTAAGACAACGGTCGAGCCGCTGACCTCCGACCAATGGTTCGTGAAGATGGGGCCGATGATCGAGCCGTCGCTCGATGCCGTGCGCCGGGGCGACATCCGCTTCGTGCCGGAGCGCTTCACCCGTAACTATACCGTCTGGATGGAAAACCTGCACGACTGGTGCATCTCGCGGCAGCTGTGGTGGGGACACCGCATTCCGGCGTTCTATTGCGACGCATGCCATGAGGTGACTGTCACCGCCGAGGACAGCGCGGTCTGCCCGAAGTGCGGCAAGCCCATGCGGCAGGAAAATGACGTGCTGGATACATGGTTCTCCTCCGCGCTGTGGCCGTTCTCGACACTTGGCTGGCCGGATGACACCGAGGATCTCCGCCGTTACTACCCGACGAGCACGCTCGTTACGGGCTACGATATCATTTCGTTCTGGGTCTCGCGTATGATCTTCTCGGGGCTCGAGCATACGGGGAAAGCGCCGTTTCATACCGTGTTCATTCACGGGCTCGTGCGCGACGCGCAGGGGCGGAAGATGTCCAAATCGCTCGGAAACGGCATAGACCCCCTCGAAATCATCGACAAATACGGGGCGGACGCCCTCCGCTTCGCACTCGCGACGGGGAATGCACCCGGGAACGATATGCGCTTCTCCGATGAAAAGATTGAGGCGGCGCGCAACTTCGCGAACAAACTGTGGAACGCCTCCCGCTTCGTTCTGATGAACCTCGGCGACGCCGATGTGCCCGCGGGGCTCCCGGACGATGCCGACATGACCGCCGAGGATAAGTGGATCATCAGCCGGTTCCAGAAGACCGTGCGCTCTGTGTGCGAGAACCTCGACCACTATGAAGTGGGCGTGGCGCTCTCCGAGATCTATGACTTCACTTGGGACACGTTCTGCGACTGGTATATCGAACTGACGAAGAACCGCCTCTTCGATAAGGAGAGTGACGGTGCCGCCGTGGCACGCCGCGTGCTGGTGTATGTGCTGAACGGGATCCTGAAACTCCTGCACCCGTATATGCCTTTCATCACCGAAGAGATCTACGGGGCACTCCCGGGGGCGGGCGAGTCCATCATGATCGACTCGTACCCCGTCTACGACGAGGGACGTCTGTACCCCGCCGAGGAGGAAGCGACCGACCGCGTGATCGCCGCGATCCGCGCCATCCGTAACCGCCGCGCGGAGATGAACGTGCCGCCGTCCAAGAAAGCCAACCTGTATATCGTCACGAAGTATCCCGAGAGTTTCTCGGCGGCGACGGGCATCTTCTCGAAGCTCGCGAGCGCCGAGAGTGTCCACCTCGTGGACAGCTACGCGGCAGACGGTGCCGTCAGCATCGTGACCGACGCGGCGACCGTGTATATCCCGCTCGGAGATCTGGTCGACTTCGAGAAAGAGCGCACCCGTCTCACGGCGGAGCTCACCCGCGTGCGCGGGGAGATCACCCGTCTTGCGGCAAAACTCTCGAACGAGGGATTCGTCGCGAAAGCACCTGCCGCCATCGTGGAGACCGAGCGCGTCAAGCTCGGGAAATACCGCGAGACAGAGGCGCAGCTCGTCGACGCGCTCGCGAAGCTGGGGTAATACACGAGGGGAAAACGCCGCCGCGGTCAACGACTTTGCGCGGCGCGTCTCCCCGCGCAGCCGTAACGGCGCACCTCTCGGTTGTTCGCACGCTTTTTCAAGGCTTGTGCCGAATCGCCACAAAATTTCTCACAAAATACAACCGCCCCTGCGCGACAGCGCAGGGGCGGTTTTGATGGATTGGTATCAGGTGTTTCAGAATGCGTAAGCTGCACTTCCGATCCCGCCGGCGATTGTGAGGAGGAGCGTGATGACATAGAAAGCGATTCGGAGAGAGGAGATGACAATGGCGACGACACACATGGTGCGGTTGCTGTTGTCCTTCGGGTATCGGCTGAGACCCATGCAGCCGAGGATTAGCCCGAGAATCGTAAAGAGGAAGGCGCAGATCAGCGCGCCGATCGCGAGACCGGAGGAGGTCTGCGGCACAGGCTCGGGACGGATATATTGCGGTTGTCCCTGATAGGGTTGCTGGCCCCAGGGGGTGTATCCGCCCTGCGATTGCCCGGTCGGCTGACCAAAGGGCTGCCCGGAGGTGCGCCCCGACTGTTGTCTGTCAAAGGAATTGCCGGACTGGCTGAAGGCGTCGTTGCCGGGAAAAGTATTCTGCGAGGAAGCGAGCGGCGCACCGCAATTCGGGCAGAAGCGGGCGTCGCTTTCCGTGATCTCGGTATGGCAGGAGGGGCAGGTTCTCATCATAATGTCCTTTCTTTTATCATAGTGGGATAAAAGGATTTCTGCTTTTATCTTAGCAGATTGTTTCGGCGGTTGCAAGAGAAACGTCGGATTTTGTCGTAAACGCTTTTGCGCTCCTTTTCCTGTCAGAACAGGCGAGAGAGGACACGCGCCGCTTTTTCGTTATCGGGCAGGAGCGTGTAGACGACGGTTTTCCCGTAGATTGCAAGCGTCGGATTTGCCGCCGCCGAGGTGTCCGTCCGGCGCTCGCTCCGGCAGAGCTCGATGCGGGTCTTGAGGCATCCGAGGATCTCTCCCGCCGCGTCGCGGTCGGGACACTCAAAGATGCCCATTTCTGCGACGAATGACGAGGAGGTGCCGAGAAACAGGGCAAAACGCCGTACGTCCTCCCGGTCGTCATCACCCGGTGAGCGCGTAAAGAACGCGTCGAACAGGAGCGGCGGCAGATAGCGGTCACTCCCCTCGTCCGCTTCACTGTCATAAAACCGCCCCGCCGGGAGGGGGTAGGCGGCGGCGAACGCCTCGAGCGTTTCCATGGGCGTGCGCTTCGCCCGACAGCCGGAGAGGGCTGTGCAAAGGAGCGCAAGCAAAAGGCAAAAACAAATCCATTTTTTCATGGTACAGTCTATGCGCGCGCGAGGCGGAAAAGACGGGGGGAGGGGAACCCTAGAGCGGGATCGTACCGAATAGCGGCGGGGGAAAACCGTGAGGGGCGGGAACCGGGTCGGAGGGAATCAGAGAATCTGGCGGCGAGCGTAACAGGGCGAGTCGGAGAATCGGGTGGTGAGAGTAACAGGGCGAGTCGGAGAATCGGGTGGTGAGCGTTACGGGGCGAGTCGGAGAATTGGGTGGCAAGCGTTATCGGGGGAGCGGGAGAAAAAAAGAAAGCAAACAAAAGGAAAGCAAACAAAAGGAAAGCAAACAAAAGGAAAAGGCGCGTCTCCCGGCAGGTGAGAGACGCGCCTTCCCCAAACGGGGAGAAATTACTTGATTTCGACTTCTGCGCCGGCAGCCTTGAGCTCTTCGGCAACTTTGTCTGCTTCTTCCTTGGAGACGCCTTCCTTGATTGCCTTCGGAGCAGCCTCGACGAGGTCCTTTGCTTCCTTCAGGCCGAGAGAAGTGATGGAACGGACAGCCTTGATAACGTTCAGCTTGTTCGCGCCGGCGCTCTTCAGGATAACGTCGAACTCGGTCTTCTCTTCAGCAGCGGGAGCAGCAGCGGCACCGCCGGCAACGGCGACAGCCACAGGAGCGGCGGAAACGCCGAATTCCTCTTCCATAGCCTTCACGAGATCTGCGAGTTCAAGAATGGTGAGACCTTTCACAAGGTCAAGAATCTGAGTGGTCTTTTCGTTTGCCATTTTGAATTACCTCCAAAAATATGACTTATTATTTTTTGTGTTTCGGTCGCGGGAATTACGCTTCCGCGGGAGCGGCTTCTGCCTCGCCCTCGCCCTGCTTGTCGATGATCGCCTGCAGGCAACGGGCAAAGTTGTTGAGCGGGCCCATCATAGAGCCGAGCATACGGGCAACGAGCGTCTCCTTGGACGGGATTTCCGCGAGGGCGTTCACCCCTGCGGCATCGAGCGTCTCACCGTCGACGAAACCGGCTTTGATCTCGAAGGTCTCCACCTTGTCGGCGTATTCCTTCATGATCTTGGCGGCGGCGACGGGGTCGGTCGCGCTGATCGCGATACCGGTCATACCGGTGAGGTACTGCTTGAGGTCTCCGTAACCGGCGCCTTCGCAGGCACGGCCGATCATGGAATTCTTCTTGACGCTGTAAACAACGCCTGCTTTACGCAGTGCCGCACGGAGCGCGGTATCGTTTTCCACCGTGATGCCTTCGTATTTGACAAGCACGCCTGCAACCGCACCTTTGATCTGCTCGGTCAGGTCGGCGACGAGAGCCTGCTTCTCAGCAAGAATCTTCTTACTAGGCATTTCATTTCCTCCGTTTGTGATAAAAAAATAATCCTTTCACGGCAAGCCGAGAAAGGACAAAAAACACATAAAAATGTACTGTCTGTCTCACCTCGGCAGGAAAGCAAAGCTTTTACCGTGAACCTGCTGTCTCAGGATAACGATGGTATTATAGCACCCGTCCCGACGCTTGTCAAGGGGGTGCTCCAAAATAATTGCGAATTTTCGGGTTTTATCTGCCCGCCGGATTCTGCCTTTCGTTTCGGGCGATCGATGGTCGCCCCTACCATTTGACGTCGTGATCATGTAGATGCTTTTTTCGGCGTGCGGCGGTGACGGGCTGAAACGTTCAGAGAGCGAGGACGGCTCCTCAGGTGCGCTCCGCCTTTTTTGTCTTGCGCGAGCAGTATCAATTCTTCAAAAAGGTTTTGGGGAGGGGGTGCGGGGGAACGCCTTTTCCTCAAAAAGGTGCTCCCCCGCATATTGTCGTCTCTTATTTAATAGGTATTCTTTTTGATTTTGAGGGTGCGGTAGAGGGACTTGTAACTCTCGTGGCGGGTAGGGGCGATCGCACCGTCGCGGACGGCGCGGGCAATCGCGCACTCGGCGGCGCCTTCGCCGGTATGGGTGCAATCCGGGTAGCGGCACGCGCCGCGATAGGGCGCGAAGTCGCGGAAGGCGTCAAAGAGGTCATCGAGCGAGAGAAAGTCGAATCGCATGAAGTCCAGCATTGAGAAGCCCGGCGTATCCGCGAGAAATCCGCAATCGGGGGTGTCCGTCGTCGGGAACAGTTCTACGTGGCGGGTCGTGTGCCGCCCGCGTTCGATGCGCGCGGAAACGGCGTTTGTCGCGAGCGCCAGCCCCGGGAACAGGCAGTTCATCAGTGTCGATTTTCCGACACCCGACGCGCCTGCAAAAGCGGCGCACCTGCCGCCACGGACATGCTCCGCGATATACGCGCGCAGGGGCTCCACCCCGACGCCCGCGGCGCCCGAGAGCGGGAACACCGTAAAGCCCGCCTGTCGGTACAGCGCCGTGTAGTGCTCTGCCGCCGCGGGGTCGCAGTCCGACTTCGTGACGATCAGCACCGGCTCGATTCCGTTGTGCTCCGCAATCGCCAGCAGTTTGTCGAGCGTCTCCGTCACCGGCGCGGGTCGCGCCGCCGCGATGACCGAGAACAGAATATCCAGATTGGCGAGCGGGGGACGAATCAGAATGTTCTTGCGCGGCAGAATCCCGCGAATCACCGCCGTCTCCTCGGGCGCGCTCTCGTCATAGCGGAGCACCACCTCGTCGCCGACCGTTACCTTTTCATCCTCGTGGCGGAATGCCCCTTTGGCACGGCAGGAGAACAGCCGTACGGTACCCTCCGACACGGTACGCACCGTGTAGAGCCCGCCGAGCCCTTTGACGATTTTGCCGTTTACGGTCGTCTCTGTCATGAGTCGCCCTCTTTTCCGTCCGCCTGCTTTTTGCGGAGCTGCCCGCAGGCGGCGTCAATATCCGCACCGAGGCGACGGCGCACCGTCGCGACGATGCCGCGGCGGGTCAGCACCTCGGCGAAAGCGTTCGCCTCGGCGGCGGTGCCGTGACGGAACCCCGTCTCGGCGACCTCGTTGACACGAATCAGATTGACATGAATCGGCACGCGCCCGAGGTGCGCGAGCAGTACGTCCGCCAGCACTTCCGCATCGCGGGCGCTGTCATTCTTTCCGGCGATGAGCGTGTATTCAAAGGAAATACGCCGCCCCGTGGTTTTGAAATAATCGGCGCAGGCGCCGAGCAGTTCCGCGACGGGATAACGCCGGTTCACCGGCATGATGGCGCTCCGCACCTCGTCGGTCGCGGCATGGAGCGAGACGGAGAGGGTGATCGGCAGATTCTCCTTCGCCAGATCATAGATGCGCGGGACGATGCCGCAGGTCGAGAGGGAAATGTGCCGGTAGCCGATGTTCAGCCCCGCCGGGTGCCCGACAAGGCGCAGAAATTTCATCACGTTGTCATAGTTGTCGAGCGGCTCTCCGATGCCCATGAGAACCACGCCGTCGATGCGCTCGCCCGCGTCGAGTGACGCGGCGATGACCTGTCCGAGCATCTCGGACGGGGTCAGGTTCCGCACCTTACCGCCGATCGTAGAGGCACAGAATTGACAGCCCATGGGGCACCCGACCTCGCTCGAAATGCACAAGGTGGTGCCGTGACGGTAGCGCATGAGCACGCTCTCGACGCAGTTGCCGTCGAGGAGGCGGAAGAGGTATTTGACGGTGCCGTCGAGGGCGCTCGTCTGCTTGACCTCCACCGTGGGGAGCCGCCACTCGCACGTCTCGTCGAGCCGTTTCCTCAGGGCGGCGGGGAGGTTGGACATCTCGGGAATGGGGGTGCCGCGGCGGCACCAGTCGAAAATCTGCTTCGCGCGGTAGCGCGGCTCGCCGAGCGAGGCAAGATACGTCTCGATCTCCTCCGGGAGCAAGGATAACAGGTCAATTTTCGTCGTCATGCTTCCTCCTTGCCACATCGGCGGAATTTCGCGAGGTAGAATCCGTCCGTGCCGTGCCGGTGCGGGAAGAGCGTCAGACGCCCCGCCTCGGACGCGAGCGCGCCGACGGTGAAGTCCTCCGGGGTAAAGTCCGGGCGGGCGGCGCGGAAAGCGTCCGTGACCGCCTCGTTCTCCGCCGGATTCACGGTACAGGTCGAGTAGAGCAGAACTCCGCCGGGTTTCACACAGTCGGCGGCGTTCGCGAGGATCGCGCTCTGCAGGGCGGGCAACTCGTCCGCCGCGCGGAGGTCTTTATAGCGGAGATCGGGCTTCTTGGAGAGTACGCCAAGCCCCGAACAGGGTACATCACAGATCACGCGGTCGGCAAGCGCGGACAGCGCGGGGTCGGGGACGGTCGCGTCATGCTCCGCCGCGGTGATGCAGGTGAGCCCGAGCCGCGCAGCGCCGCTCTCAATCAGCGACAGCTTGGAGGCGTGGAGATCGAAGGACAGCACCCGACCGCGGTTTTCCATACGGACGGCGGCGCCGAACGACTTCCCGCCCGGGCAGGCGCAGAGGTCAATGACGGTTTCACCGGGCTCCGCCCCGAGTACCTCGGTCGCAATCTGCGATGCCTCGTCCTGCACGAAGAACCACCCCTCGGCAAAGCCGGGGAGGTCGCGCGGGGGACAGGTGCGCGCAAGGCGCACACCCGCAGGGGCATACGGGGTCGCCGCGGCGGCGATGCCTGTGGCGGTAAGGTGCGCGAGGTATTCCTCGCGCGAGATTTTCAGCGGATTGACGCGCAGGGTCATGCGCGGCGGCAGCGCCGTGGCGCGCAGAAAGTCCTCGGTCTCCGCTCCGAGAATGGTAACGAGGCGCTTGACCGTCGTGAGCGGGACGGAATAGCACACCGAAAGATAGCGCGCTTCGTTCTTTTCCCTCGGGGGCAGGGGCGGCGCGTCCAGCGCCGATGCGGCGCGAAGAACCCCGTTCACAAAACTCTTCTCTCCGCGGCTCCCGGCGAGCTCCACCCACGCGTTGACTGCCGCATGACGGGGGGTATGGAGGTAAAACAGCTCATAAAGCCCACATTCAAGGATTGATTTTGCGGCAGGGGAGACATCGGAGCGGTGCGCGAGCGTGCCAATCGCATAGTCGAGCGTAAGCTTCTTTTCCACCGTGCCGTAGACGAGCGCGGTAAGATACCGACGGTCGGCGTCGGGGAGCCCCTCCGCCGCCCTGCCGATGGCAAGATTGATGTAGGCGTCGCCCGCTTCCCACCGGGCGAGCACGCGCAGTGCCGTCAGTCGCAGGTTCATCTGCCGAGCCTCTCACCGACGGCGAGGTGCGCCCCGCGCAGGAACGCGGCGGCGGTCATGGTGCCTTTGCCCTCGGGGCGGAGCTTCGTCAGGGTGACGGCGCCCTCACCGCAGGCGACGGTGATACCGCCCTCGCCCTCGGTGTCGAGCTCGATGACGGTACCGGGCGCGCCGCTCCCCGCCGCGCGGCGTGCGGCGACGACCTTGAGCAGTTTTCCGCCCGGCAGGTAGGTAAAGGGCAGGGGGATCGGCGTCAGCCCGCGCATGATGCAGTCCACCTCGTGCGCGGGGCGCGAGAAGTCGATCTCACACTCGGACTTTTCGATTTTGGCGGCATAGGTCATGCCCACTTCGCTCTGCTTTTGGCGCGGGGCGTTGCCCGCCGCAATCAGATCGAGCGCCTGCGGCAGCAGTTCTGCCCCGAGGGCGGCGCTGCGGTCATGGACGGTCTCGAAAGTATCGGTCTCTGCAATCGGGAAGGCGCGGGTCATGAGGATATCGCCGGTGTCGAGCCCCTCGTCCATATACATGACGGTGACGCCCGTCTCGGTGTCGCCCGCCATAATCGCCCGCTGCATCGGGGCGGCGCCGCGCCAGCGCGGCAGGAGCGAGACGTGCAGATTGATGCACCCGTAGCGCGGGGTGTCAAGGACAAACTTCGGCAGGATCTTCCCGTAGGCGACAACGACGATGATGTCGGGCGCCTGCGCTTTGAGCCATGCCTCAAACTCGGGCGTGCGGATTTTCTCCGGCTGGACGACCGGCACCCCGTGCGACGCGGCAAGCACTTTGACGGGCGGGGGCGTCAGGGTATAGTTGCGCCCCGCAGGCTTGTCCGGTTGCGTCACGACAGCTGTGACGGTGTGTGCGGACGAGAGGAGGGCAGAAAGGCAGGTCGCCGCAATTTCGGGCGTACCCATAAAAACGACGTTCATTCTTCGACCTCGACCTCTCCGACAAGGGTACCCGGGTCGGTAAAGAGTTTCCCGTCCAAATGGTCGATTTCATGGCAGAAGGCGCGGGCGAGCAGATCCTCCCCGCGGTATTCGACCTCCTGCCCGTTGCGGTCGAGCGCCCGCACGACGACGGCGCGGGGGCGGTGCGTCCTGCCCCATTTCTTCGGCAGAGACAGGCATCCCTCCACCTCGCATTGTTCTCCCGACCAGGAGACGATTTTCGGATTGATGAGCTCATAAACCTTGCCGGGCTCCGTCTCCACGACGACGACGCGGCGGAGGATCCCCACCTGCGGCGCGGCAAGACCGCAGCCGTTCGCGCGGCGCATGGTCGCCGTCATATCGTCGAGCAGTTGCAGAATGCGAGGGGTGATTTCGGTAACGGGGCGGCTGACTTTACGGAGTACGGGGTCGCCCTCCAGAACGATTTTCAGATATGCCATGATGAAAAGTCTCCTTTCGGATTTGGTGTCAGGCGTGCAGGGGATTGACGTCCACCGCGGCGGAAACGCCGCGCAGACCTGAGGCAAACAGAAGCAACTCGCGCACGAACGCGCGGGAGCGCGCGTTCCAGCGGCATTTGAGAACGAGGCGCATACGGTACTGCTCCGCGGCGCGGTAGACCTGTGCCTCGAGGGGGCCGAACAGCGTCAGGGGCGTGTCGGCGTATTTTTCACCCGCGAGCGACTTCGCGAGGTCGGCGCATCTGCCGATCGCCTCCTGCAGTCGCCCCTCGTCGCGCGAGGTGAGCGTGAGGGAAACCAGATCGCAGAAAGGCGGGAAGCAGAGCTGCTCGCGGAGCTTGATCTCCGACTCATAGAAGGCGACATAATCCTGCGCTTTCGCGAGCCGAATGACGTCGTTTGCGGGGGAGAACGTCTGAATGACGGCGCGCCCCGGGGCGTTCGCCCGCCCGGCGCGTCCGATGACCTGCGTGAGCAGGGAAAACGTGCGCTCGGAGGCACGGAAGTCGTTCGCGTACAGCCCCGTATCGGCAAGAATCACGCCGACCAGCGTCACACGGGGGAAGTCATGCCCCTTTGTCACCATTTGTGTACCGAGCAGAACGTCCTTTTCACCGCGGCGGAAGCTGTCGAGCATGCGGTCGTAGACCTGCTTGCCCGTCGCGGTGTCGGCGTCCATGCGAAGCACCGTCAGATGCCCCTCGTGTCCCTCGACTTCGCTCTCGACCTTTTCGGTGCCGTAGCCGACATAGGACAGGCGCCCGTCATGACATTCCGGGCAGGCGCGCGGCGGCGCCGCGCGATAGCCGCACAGGTGGCAGAGCAGGTGGGGGGTGGGGTGCGTATGCAGGGTGAGTGCCACCGAGCAGTGCGGGCAGTTCAGCACCGCGCCGCAGTTGCGGCACTGGAGCGACGCGTGGTAGCCGCGCCGGTTCAGAAACAGGATCGCCTGTTCGCCCCGCTCCTTGACTTCCGCGAGCGCGTCGTAGAGCGTGTGGCTCAGGGGCGAGACGTTGCCCGCCCGGAGCTCCTGCCGCATATCGACGATCTCCGCCTCCGGCAGTTTCGCGCCGCCGAAGCGTTCGGTCAGCGGGACGAGCGTATAGCGACCGTGGGTCGCGGCATAGTAACTTTCAAAAGAAGGGGTCGCCGAGGCAAGGACGACGAGCGCGTGATGCACCCCGGCGCGGTAGGCGCAGACGCGGTGCGTGCGGTACTTGGGGTCCTGCTCGGATTTGTAGGTGTGTTCATGCTCCTCGTCGACGACAATCAGCCCGATGTTCTTTAAGGGGGCGAACACGGCGCTCCGCGTACCGATGACGAGATCGACCTCGCCGCGCCGGATCCGGCGCCAGGCGTCGAACCGCTCCCCCGCCGAGAGGGAGGAATGAATGACGGCGACGCGTTCACCATACCGGGCGCAGAAGATGCGGACGGTCTGCGGCGTCAGGGCAATCTCCGGCACCATGACGATGGCGGTCCTGCCCGCCGCGAGCGTGCGGTCGATGAGCTTCAGCATGATCTGCGTCTTGCCGCTCCCGGTCACGCCGTGGAGCAGAGCCGCTTTCGCTTCGCCCGTGTCCTGCAACTCCGCCAGCGTCTCAAAGGCGCGCATCTGCGCGCGGGAGAGGTGGATTTCGCGTCGGTCGCGCTCGCGCGCGAGGTCGGCATACGGGTTTCTGAGCGTCTCGCGCTCCTCCAGCGTGAGATACCCTTTCGCGGCGAGTGCGGAGACCTGCGCCGGGGTGACGGCGAGGTCGCGGCAGAGGTCGCTCCTCGGGACGGTGCCGTGCTCGGCAAGGTAGGAGAGAATCCGTTTGTGCGCGTCGGAGCGCAGCGTTTTTCCCCCGAGCAGAGTATGCAGCGCCTCCCCGGTCAGCACCGGGGTGCAGTAGGGGACACGGTAGATATTCTGCCCGAGAGAGGCAAACACGGCGGGCGGCAGAACGCACCGCACCGCGTCACCGAGCGAGCAGAGATAGTAGTCGGATAAAAAGAGGGAGAGCCCGAGCATCTCACCGTCGAGGGCATACGCCGGGTCGAGGGCGGACAGCACGGGCTTGAGCACGACGTCGCGGTCGGGCGTCGCCTCCCCCATGACGATACCGAACACCGGGCGATCCCCCCGCCCGAACGGCACGGAGACGATTGTCCCGCGCGCAAGGTCGGAGAGGTAATCCGGGAGGGCATAATCAAAGGGGTGGTCGATATGGAACGGGGCGTCCAGTACGCGGACGCTGACGGCGCGCGCCACGGCGGGGATTACTGCTCGCTGCGCCGCACCATGCGGTAGGTACCGTCGGCAAGGCGGCGGACGGCGATCTTGACCGCTTTCTGGTCGCGGTATTCGGGCGAGATCATCTGCGCGAGCGTCTGACCGCCCTCGCGGTGCTCGTCAATGGCTTTCTGCGCCTCGTTGCGCTGGCGGACGTATTCGTCGGTGACAAGACGGGCGCTCTTCGCGATCCCAATCACCAGTTCATAGCGGTTGAATTTCCCGTGGGTCAGTTCATCGGCAGTAGGGTGTAACATGGTTTTATCTCCTTCGGTCACTCAGAATCAGTGGCATGGTAAACGGTGTTTTGACAGGGGCTTCTCCCCGGGGTCAGGATTCTTCTTCCTCTTCGTCGTCCGCGTCCTCACCGACCTCCTGATCCAGCCGGTTCCAGAGCGTCTCGGTCTGGATGGCGGAGAGGATCACATGGTCGGAATCCATGATGAGGACGGCGCGGGTGCGACGGCCGCAGGAGGCATCGATGACGCGCCCCTCTTCCTTGGCGTCCTGCACAAGTCGCTTGATCGGCGCGCTGTCGGGGGAGGTGATCGCCACGACGCGCTCCGCCGCGACCAGGTTGCCGAATCCGATATTGATGAGTTTCATACGGTCTCCTTACTCAATGTTCTGCACTTGCTCGCGGATCTTTTCCAGTTCGTTCTTGATATTGACGACGATGCGGGCGATCGCGGCGTCGGAGCATTTGGAGCCGATCGTGTTGGTCTCCCGGTTCATCTCCTGCATGAGAAAATCGAGTTTCTTCCCGCCGGGGGCAGGCTCTTCCGCAATTTCATGGAATGCGCCGATATGGGCGCGGAGCCGCGTAATCTCCTCGTCGACGGCGATGCGGTCGGCGAACACGGCGCACTCGGTGAGCAGGCGGTTCTCGTCCACCGTGACGTTCCGATCTTCAAAGAGCGCCCGCAGGCGTGCCTCGAGTTTATCCCGATAGCCGACGGTGTCGGCACGGGAGAGGCTTTCGACCTCGCCGACCCAAGCGGCGACGGAGTCGAGTTTCGCGTACAGGTCGCGCTGTATCTTTTCCCCCTCGGCGCGCCGCATATGCGAGAACGCCGTACCGGCGGCTTCCAGCGCGGGGGCAAGTACCTCCCACGCGGCGTCCGCGTCAAGCTCGGTCTGCGAATAGGTGAAAATATCGGGGGATTTCGCGACGGACATGACGGTGATGTCGTCGGTGAGGTCATAGCGGTCGCGCAGGGCGCGGAGCGCCGCCATATACGCGTCGGCATATGCCGCGTCGAGCGTCACGGTCTTATCGGACACGCCCTCACGCGTGAGCGTCACGTTGACGTCCACTTTCCCGCGGGTCGTGACCCGGTTCTGGATATAGGACTTGATTTTTTCTTCGAGCGGGAGGAGCGCTCGCGGCATACGGCAGGAGATATCGAGGTATCTGCCGTTGACGGCGCGCATCTCGACCGTGAAGGTCATGCCCCCGGCGGTATGAATCCCGCGCCCGAAGGCGGTCATGCTGTACATCATTTGTCGGTTTTCTTCTTTCCTTTGACTAGGGCGTTGAGCTCATCGAGGAAGGTCTCGAGGTCGCGGAACTCGCGGTAGACGGAGGCGAAGCGGACGTAGGACACCTCGTCGAGTTTTTTCAGGTGCTCCATGACCATTTCGCCGAGGCGGACGGAGGTCACTTCACTCGCGAGCGAGTTGACCAGTTCGTTCTCGATCTCGGTGCAGAGCGCGTCGACGTCGACCGGGCGCTTCTGGCACGCTTTCATCAGCCCGTTCTGGAGTTTATGTCGGTTGAACGGCTCGCGGGAGCCGTCTTTCTTGATGACGAAGATCGGCACCGTCTCGATCATCTCGTAGGTGGTGAACCGTTTGCCGCAGGCGGTACATTCGCGCCGCCGTTTGATGCTGGCGTCGTCTTCCACCGGGCGGCTGTCGAGAACACGGCTGTCGCGGTTCCCGCAGGCAGGGCATTTCATGTGGGTGTCCCCCCGTTCCCGCGCACGATACGTGCGCGCTTATATCGTAAGATATAATATATCATATTTGCGTCGTTTTGTAAAGGGGGCGCGTCGATTTTCCCGGGCGCGGCGGTTCCGAAAGGGACTGCGGACGTAGAAAAACGCGCCCCCGGTGGGGAGAAAACACGGCAGGAACGGGGGTGTGTTCGGCGAGCGGGCTCGAATGCTCCGCTTTCCTTTTCGGCACGGGACGGCGAGAGACACGTCATCGGGCACTGTGGCGGGAGACACGGGACGCTGTGATGAAATGGTGGAAAGAAAAACGGGGCGACGCCCGGCTTTTCGGGCGCCGCCTTGGGGGATTTTCATTTCGGTACGCGTTACTGCACGTACTCAAACTCGAAATCGTAGATATTGACGGTGTCGCCGTCCTCGATGCCCTTTTCCCGCAGGAGAGCAAAGACGCCGTTCTTGTCCAGCACGCGCTGGAAGAAACGCAGAGACTCGTAATCGTCGAAGTTGATCTGTCCCATAAAGTTCTCAATCCACTTGCCCTCGACAAAGTAGGTGCGGTTCTCGCGCCGTACCGTCGTCTCGATGCCGCAACCGACCCCGGCGAGTGCCTCCTCCTCGGGGGAGATCTCCGCCTCGTATTCGGTCATCGGGGGGAGGGTTTCGAGCGTTTTGGCGACGGATTCCATGAGTTCACGTACACCGTCGCCCGTCGCGGCGGAAATGAAGAACAGGGGGCGTCCGAGTTCCTCGCAGTAGGCGGTAAAGCGTTTTGCCGCGTCGCTTTCCCGGTCGGCAAGGTCGCATTTGTTTGCGACGGCGATCTGCGGACGGGAGGCGAGCGCCTCGCTGTACCGCGCGAGCTCGCGGTCGATGATACGCATATCCTCGGTCGGGTCTCGCCCCTCGCTTGCCGAGATGTCCACGACGTGGAGCAGGAGGCGGCAGCGGTCGACGTGACGCAGAAACGCGTGCCCGAGCCCGGCGCCGTCGGAGGCGCCCTCGATAAGTCCCGGGATATCCGCCATGACGAAGCCGCGCCCTTCGCCGCCGAGGGCGACGACCCCGAGATTCGGGGAGAGGGTCGTGAAATGGTAGTCGGCGATCTTCGGCTTCGCCGCGCTGACGCGTGCGAGCAGGGACGATTTCCCGACGTTCGGGAAGCCGAGCAGCCCGACGTCCGCCAGCATCTTGAGCTCAAGCTGCAGTTCCTTTTCCTCGCCCTTGGTGCCGGATTTGGCAAAGCGCGGGATCTGGCGCGTCGGGGTCGCGAAGTGACGGTTGCCCCAGCCGCCGCGCCCGCCGCGGCAGGCGATAAACTCGCGGTCGCGCGACATATCGAAGATGATCTTGCCGCTCTCCGGGTCCTTGATGAGCGTCCCCGGGGGGACGAGGATCACGGTGTCCTCGCCGGACTTGCCGTGGAACTTGCGTCCTTTGCCGTCCTCGCCGTTCTCGGCGACGAACTTGCGTTTGTAACGGAAGGCGAGGAGCGTGTTCGCGCCCTCGTCCACGCGGAAGATGATATTGCCGCCTCTGCCGCCGTCCCCGCCGTCGGGGCCGCCGTTCGGCACATACTTCTCACGGTGAAAGGCGATGGCGCCGTTCCCGCCGTCGCCCGCCTTGACATAGATCTTGACAATGTCGATAAACATGGTTAGCCTTCCTTATCGCCCTTCTGGCGAATGACCAGTCTGATGGGAGTGCCGCGGAAACCGAACGCCTCGCGGATGCAGTTCTCGAGATAGCGCTGGTAGGAGAAGTGGAACAGTTCCGCGCTGTTGCAGAACACGACGAAGGTCGGCGGCGCCACCTGGCTCTCGGTCATATAGTAGAGCTTCAGGCGCTTGCCCTTGTCGGACGGTACCTGGTTGCGCGCGACGGCGTCCGCGAGGAGGTCGTTGAGCATGCCGGTCGAGACACGCTTGCGCGATTCGGCGTAGACCTGATTGATGAGTTCGAAGAGGGTGCCGACCCGTTGTCCCGTCAGGGCGGAGACAAACTGAATCGGGGCGTAGGTCATATAGGAGAGCGCGTCGCGCACGCGGCGCGTCACGGCGTTCGTCGTCGTCGAGTCCTTCTCGACGGCATCCCACTTGTTCATGCAGATAATAGAGGCTTTGCCTGCCTCATGTGCGATGCCGGCAATATGCTCGTCCTGCTCGGAGATGCCCGCCGCGGCGTCCACCATGATGAGGCAGACATCGGCACGCTCCACCGCCATGTGAGCCCGCAGGACGGAATACTTCTCGATCTTGTCGTCGATCTTGGACGAGCGGCGGATCCCCGCCGTGTCGATGAAGCAGAATTTCCCGTACTCGTTCTCGACGACGGTATCGACGGCGTCACGCGTCGTGCCCGGAATGTTCGAGACGATCAGACGGTCGGCGCCGAGAATGCGGTTAATCATCGAGGATTTCCCGGCGTTCGGTTTACCGATGACGGCGACGCGGATGATGTCGTCGTCCTCCTCGGGTGCCGCCACCTCCGGGAAATAGGAGATCACGCGGTCGAGCAGGTCGCCCGTGCCGGAGCCGTGCAGAGAGGAGAGCGGGACGGGATCCTCTTTCAGTCCGAGTTCGTAAAATTCATAATATTCAAACGGCAGGTCGCCCGTGCGGTCGATCTTGTTGACGCAGGGGATGATGGGTTTGCCGCTCTTCGAGAGCATGACGGCGATCTCGCGGTCGTCGGCAGTCAGTCCCGCGCGCACGTCGCAGACGAAAATGATAACGTCCGCCGAATCAATGGCGATCTGTGCCTGCGTGCGCATCTGCTTCAGAATGATGTCGTCGGTCTTGGGCTCGATGCCGCCGGTGTCGATGAGGGAAAACGGGTGCCCGCACCATTCGGTCTCGCCGTAGATGCGGTCGCGCGTGACACCGGGGGTGTCCTCGACGATCGACAGGCGCTGACCGATGATCTTATTGAAGAGCGTCGATTTCCCGACGTTCGGTCTGCCGACAATGGCAACAAGGGGTTTTGACATAGGAGCCTCCTTTCGGAAAACAAGGCGCGACCGGCGGAGGCACCGCCGGTCGGGGTACGGTGGAGAAGTACCGCCGACGGGTCGGGGTACGGGATCGGTACGCCGCGGCGGCAGAGCCGCCCCCGGGCGTCGGACATAGGAGAATGTTACGGGGCGTCAGATCCCCGACGGAGATAGTGTGCCGCCATCCGGTGCGGATGATTCCGCCTCGGCAAGGGTCAGCCACACGGCGGGGACGGTGCCGAGAAAGGTATAATCGACGCGGGTGGTGTTCTGACTCGTGCTGAAACTGTTGTTCCCGGTCGCCATGACCATGCAGACGGAGGCGGTGATTTCACAGCGGAGCTTATTCGACGCGCCCGCGACGTCAGCCCTCGGGGTGCGCAGGAACCAGTAGCCGCCACCGAAGAACCGATTGTCCTCGTGCATCATCCTGAGACCGCGGCAAGCGGCATAGTCGGAGCCCCGGCGGAACTGCGCCGCGGCACCCCCGCAATAGGCGAGCAGGTCATCGGCAGTGATAAGGAAAACACGGTCACCGCTCTCCGAGACCTGCGAATAATCGCCCGCGGTCGACGTGGGAGCCAGGAGCGCCGCTTGCTTTTCCGTAAAAGCGGTGCGGGAGAACTCGTCCGTCAGGAACTGCCGCACACGGCTGTACGCGTAGACATTGGCATAGGTGCCGTCGGGGGCGCCGTTCGCGCCCGTGACCGTCGACGAGGGATCTTTCGTTTCGGGGGACTCCCGCACGTTATCCTGATAGGGCACCGCGTCCAGGATCAGGTCGGCGAGCAGGAGCGCTCTGCCGCTCCTTTGGGTCAGGATCCGCCAGCGGACGGGCTCGAAGCGGAACCAGTAGACCGTGCCGGTCGCAAAGCCGTTATCGTCCTGCTCGGAGCGTTTTTCGTCGGAGGGAATACCCGGAGACATGGGGCGGTAGTGCGTGAAGTAAACGCCGCGGTATCGTTCACCCTCTAGGGAGAGATCGATATACCACATGAAGTCGTCTTCGACCTTTTTCGCCGTGCAGTCGCCATACGGCGTCCATGCCCCGGCATTTTCCGCTGTCGGGAGCGTCCCGGCGGCGGCAGTCAGCGCGTCTGTCAGTTGGCTGTCTGTCACGCGCGACTGCGGGTAGGTGCCCATCGTAATGACGCCGTTCTCCTTGGTGTAGGCAAGGCGGGTACTGTCCACACGGCAGGTGCGGCAGACGCCGCTTTCGTCGAGGCCATGCGGTGCTTTTTCCTCTGTCGCTCCGCAGGAGCAGGAATGAAAGTGTGCCGTCGCGTCGTAGTCCCATTCGGTGCGGAAGGTGTGTCCGGTGGGGGCAGTCTCCCGCGTGTCCTTCTGCTTACAGCCGGTGCAGTTGCGGGCTTCGAGCCCGCTTTCCTCGTGTGTCGCCGGTGTGACGACATACCATTCGCCGTAGCGATGTTCATGCACCGTCTCCGGCGTCTCACCGCACCCCGCGAGGGAGAGGATGAGGAGAACGGAGACAAGCAGCCATAACGGCAGGAAATGCAGATGCTTCATAGCGATACCTCACGCGTTTTCGGAAAAGACGTTCGCGCGGCGCGCGCCGAAATTCGGTCATACGGTAAAAGTATAACATAGTTTTCTCGGAAAAGCAAGACCCGACGGGGGAGCCCGTCGGGTCGGTATTCGGTTTTCCTTGGCTTTGGGGATTGCTGGTCAGGCATTTGCCGCCGGTGCCTCATTTGCCTTGCAGCAAGGTTTCGGCGGATAAAGGACGGTGCGGAGCGAGTTGAGAATCGCGAGGAGTGCGACGCCGACATCGGCGAACACGGCGACCCACATACCGCCCGCGAACAAGGAGAGCACACCCGTTGCGGCAAGCACCATGACGGCAATCTTGACGAACAGCGCGAACACGATGTTTTCCTCAGCAATCCGCAGGGTCTTCTTGGCGATGCGGCGGGCGAGCGGAATCTTCTCGGGGGCATCGGTCGTGAGGATGACGTCCGCCGCCTCGATCGCGGCATCCGAACCGATGCCGCCCATGGCGATACCCACATCGGCGCGGGCGAGAACCGGCGCGTCATTGATGCCGTCGCCGACATACATGACCTTCTCGTGCGTCCTTGACATGAGGTCTTCGAGCGCCGCGTATTTCTCCTCGGGGAGAAGTTTGGCTTTCACGGTGTCAATGCCTGCCGCGGCGGCGATTTTCTTCGCCGGGGCTTCCGCATCGCCGGTCAGCATGACCGTCTCACGGATGCCGAGATGACGGAGCTCCGAGAGGGCGGGGACGGTGCCGGGACGGATGGTGTCCGCGATGGAGACGGCACCGATATATTTCCCGTCGCGGGCGACATAGATGCCTTCCGTGCCGGCGGGGACGTCGGCGCCGATGTCTGCCATGAGGGCGAGATTCCCGACGGCGACTTCGCGCCCCCCGACAACGGCGAGGAGACCTTTTCCGGGCACCTCCCTGACATTTTCCGCCGCGGGAGCGTCCGGCGCCCCGGCGCGGAGCGCAAGGGCGATCGGGTGGGTGGAATGTGCTTCCGCCGAGGAGACAAGGCGGAGAAATTCGTCTTTTCCGAGACCGTCCGCGGGGCGGACTTCCGTCACCGAGAAGGCGCCTTTTGTCAGCGTACCCGTCTTATCGAATACGGCGATTTTTGCCGCGGCGAGCGAGTCAAACGAGCAACCGCCCTTGAACAGGATCCCCTGTCCGGCGGCGCCGCCGATCCCGCCGAAGAAGGCGAGCGGCACCGAGATCACGAGGGCACACGGGCAGGAGACGGCGAGGAACATCAGCGCGCGGTACACCCATTCGCGCAGGACAGCGCCGTCAAAGCCGCCGCGGCTGAGACAGATGAAGAGGGGCGGCAGGAATGCCACGAGTACGGCGAGCCCGACGACGATCGGCGTATAGACACGGGCGAAGCCGGTGATGAAGTTCTCCTGACGGCTCTTGCGGTCGGAGGCTTCCTGCACCAGATTCAGAACGCGGGCGGCGGCAGAAGTTTCGGATGTACGGTCGGCTTTTGCATACAGCACGCCGTCCATGACGATGACACCGCTTTGCAGTGCCGTTCCGGCATATGCGGCGACGGGCAGGCTCTCGCCCGTCAGGGCAGCGGTATTGATATCCGCGTTGCCGCTGACGACGGTGCAGTCGACCGGCACGCGGGAACCGGGGCGCAGGACGACGGTGTCGCCGATCTTCACATCGGTGGCGTCGATCTCCACCTCTTCGCCGTCACGGGAGACAAGCGCGCGGTCGGGGTTGATCTCCATGAGCGTCTTGATCGACGCGCGCGAGCGGCGCACGGCGCGATGCTCGAAATACTCGCCGACGAGGTAGAACAGCATAACGGCAGGCGCCTCGGCGTACTCGCCGATGATGAAAGCGCCGACGGACGCGATCGACATGAGGAAGGTCTCGTCGAGCAGTTGCCCTTTGAAGATGCCGCGGATGGCTTCCCAGAACACTTCCAGCCCGGAGACGAGCAGGGCAACGGCGAATACGATCGGTACCGCGTATTTTGCGCTTGCATGGTCTTTTGTCGCAATCTTGACGATGAAGCCGGCGATCAGGAGCAGCCCGCCGCCGATGATGCGCAAAAGATCTTTATCTTTCCAAAGCTTTTTCATGGCGTTACTTCCGGTCGATCGAGACATTCTTGCTGAATTCTTTGCCGCAGGCGCGCACGAGTTCCAGCGCGTCAATTGCATCGAGTTCGGTCGTGACCGTCAGATCCTCGGTGAGGAAGTTGAGTTTCACGCTCTCCACGTCCTCTTTACTTTCGATGATGGCGGTGAGTTTTTTTGCGCAGTTGGGGCAGTCGAGCCCGGATACGGTGAATTTGTAAGTCATGATGAGTACCTCTCTATTTATAATTGCATTTTTTGGCGGGAATCAGTCGTCCTCGGACAGATGCTCGGACGCACATTCGATAATCTTGCGGACGTGGTCGTCGGCGAGCGAGTAGCGGACGTTTTTGCCCTCACGGCGGAAGTTCACGAGATGTGCCGCGCGCAGGGCGGAGAGTTGGTGTGAGACGGCGGACTTCGTCATGCCGAGCAGTTCGGCGAGGTCGCACACGCAGAGGTCGGCGCGGTCGAGCGCCAGGAGCAGTTTGACGCGCGTCGCGTCGCCGAATACCTTGAAGAAATCGGCGAGGGAGAGGAGGAACCCCTCCGCCGGTGCGTCCGCACGCAGGGAGGCGAGGAGCGCTTCATGATGATGGGTCTCCGAACAGAGCGGCGTTTTCGTTTCCATGTGTGCCTCCGTTATGTTGCTTTATTTTTGAACAGTTGAGCAATCGTTCAACTGTTTACGGGTCTATTATACGCAGTCGATCGGTTGTTGTCAAGAGGAAAAACAAAAAATCTTTACTTTTTTCGGGGGGAATGATAAGATGAGGGAGAAGTTTTCGAAAAACGGGGGTGCCGAATGCTACCGGAGGCGTTTCTTGCGCGGATGCGCGACCTGCTCGGCGGGGATTATCCCGCGTTCCTTGCGGCTTATGACGAGCGTCCCGCGCGTGCGCTTCACACGGGGCGGAAGATGACCGCGGAGCGGCTCGGGGAGCTACTCGGGGCGGCGGTCGCGCCGACGCCTTTTGCCGAAGACGCGCTTTACCGCACGGACACGACGCCCGTCGGGGGCGACCCGCTTCATCACGCGGGGGCGTACTATATGCAGGAGCCGTCCGCGATGTTGCCGGTGCTGTGCGCCGAGATCCGGGCGGGGGAGCGGGTGCTGGATCTCTGCGCCGCCCCGGGCGGCAAGTCGACGCAGATCGCGAACCGCATCGGCGACGGAGGTCTGCTCGTCTCCAATGAATATGTACCGAATCGGTGTGTGACGCTCGCCGGGAACCTCGAGCGCATGGGTGTGCGCTCGGCGGTCGTGACGCGCACGGACGCGCCGACGCTCGCTGCGACGTATCCCGGATTTTTCGACGCCGTCGTGATCGACGCGCCCTGCTCCGGCGAGGGGATGTTCCGCCGGGAGGAGATTGCCGTCGCGGAATGGAGCCCCGAGAATGTGGCGATGTGCGCCGCGAGGCAGCGGGAGATCCTGCTCGCGGGGGCGGACACCGTGCGCCCCGGGGGGCGGCTGGTCTATTCGACCTGCACGTTCTCGCCCGAGGAAAACGAGCAGAATGTCCTGTGGTTCTTACGGGCGCGCCCGGATTATGTTTTGGAAGAAGTGCCGGACGCCGTGCTGTCGATGACTGTCTCCGGGATCGTCCCCGAGGATTCCGACCTCGGACGGGAGGTCGGGAGCCTTTCCCGCCGCGCCTATCCGCATATCGCCCCGGGGGAGGGGCAGTTCATGTGTCGGTTCCGCCGGGCGGAGGGGGCGTCACCCGCCTCCGTGTACGACATGCATGCTAACCGCGGCAGGGACAAAAGCAAGGGCAAGCCCCGGACAGAGCCGGATACGCTACCGCTCTCGCGGGAAGAGCGGACGGCGTGGGGAGCCTTTCTCGCCGCCGCCGGTATCGACGGCACGCGTCTCCCGGATCCTGTCGTTTTCAAAGGAAGCATTTCGCTCCTTGCCGGGGCGGTGCCGACGCCGAAAAGCATCACCTATGCCCGCGGCGTGAACGCCGGTACGGTGGAAAAAGGGCGGCTTTGCCCGGCACATTTCTTCTTCTCGGCTTACGGCGAGTATTTTGAAAGGCGTCTCGATCTCATGCCGGGGGACGCGGCGCTTGCCGCGTATCTCGCGGGGGAGACATTCCCGTGCGCGCTCGCGGACGGCTGGGCGGTCGTGACGGTGGCGGGTGCGCCCGTCGGCGGCATCAAGGTCGTCGGAGGGGTTGCGAAGAACCATTACCCCAAAGGGTTGCGAGACAAGTGTGAGAAGCGCAGAACAAGCGCCCAAAGCAAATAAAAGAAGCAACCGATTTTGTTATACAACGTAAAGGAGTATAGCAAGGTCGGTTGCCTTAACTTTAAGAAACGGTGGGCGCTTTAGCCCCGTGCGCGTCGCCTGCCGTACCAAGTACGGCGACAGCAACGCGCACGGGGCTTCAAAACGTAATGATTTCTCTTGCCACTAAGGCATGGTGCATTTTCGCTATGCGAAAATGCTAGGGCGAACGAATGGTTTCTCCGATCAATGAAAAAGTTCGCTCCGGCTCCTCACACTTGTCTCGGGTACAAAAGTTGAGC
>SFZB01000034.1 GCA_004558975.1 bacterium | reverse complement strand
CGGGGCGGGTCTTCTCATTGTGTATTCATCCGGCGATGCCGCGGAACGGCGCTGACGGCAGACGGATCATTTCGCTTTTTTCAGTGCGTGCTTTGCCTCTTTGACGGTGAGCTTGGCTTCCTTCACCGCGAGCGCCGCACGGTCGATCTCCCGATTGGCTTCCGCGAGCGTATTCTTGAACTCACGCCGCGATTGCCCGGGCGCACGTTCCAGCCGCCAGATATCCGCGGACAGGCGTTTCAGCGTCTGCTGTTTTTCCCGCAGGCTCAGTTGTGCTTCTCGCAGTGCCAGCTCCAGCCGCGCGCGGGTCGGCATATTCTCGGCCGGGGGCACCGTCTCTCCCTCGGGTGCCGGCGCGACAAGCGGCACGGGCGCGGCAACGCCGGCGAGCGGTGCGGGAGCGGCGGCAGACGTCTCCTCCACCCCGCGGGGAGCGGGATTCCCAATGGCTTTCAGGTTGGCACGGCGGTATTCCGCCGAGAGGTTTGCCTCCCAGCGCTTCGTCTCCGCCTCCGCCTCGAGGCGGTCACGCTCCTGTCGTTCCCTCTCACGATCGTACCGCGCCATATAGCGCTGGGTTCGCCTCGTGATCTTCGCCGGTTTCGGTGTCACATGAGCGTCCAGACGCTCGCTCGGCACGGCGGGCGGGGGCGGCATCTCGGCAGGTGCTTCACGCTCGAACTGCGACGGGAGGTCGACGTCCCCCTCGGCGGAGCTCTGCGGCGCGAGGTAGACGCGCAGATCATCGTTTTCCGGTGCGGCGCCGAGGATCACCTCGCGGTAGAACCGATTCCCGCACGCGGAACAGAGAAACAGCTTTTCCGCTGTATCGTACGTTAACTTGCCCCCGCATTTCGGACACAGATGTTCTGCCACGGCGCCACCTCCCCCGGCGTCTCTCGGACGCCTTTTTCTGTATTATATAGATTCTTCATAGAAAAGTCAAGAATCCCGACTTGCATTTCCCCGCGCGGATATGCTATATTATACATAATCCAAAGAGGAGGCAGTCTTATGCAGTCGTATCCGCAAGGCGACCCCGGTATGCCGGACATCCGTGAACGGACTTCCCGTTCCACTTCCCACGTCGCACTCGCTTTCTTTGTCCTCATGGCGGTCTCGCAAGTTGCCGCCCTCATCATTCAGCTGGTCGTCCTGCGCTTCTTCCGCCCCTTGGCAAGTACCGGCTGGTTTCTCTGGACGGTCACGATCGTTTCTCTCTACTGCATCGCCGCCCCCTGTGCCTATCTGATTCTCCGCGACGTCCCGGCGACGGTGCCGGAGCGGCGCCGGATGTCCGCGAAAACGACGGTCATTTTCCTGTTCATGGCGTTCACCCTGCTGATGGGAGGGGCGCTGATCGGACAGGGCGTGAACACCGTCATCGGTTTCTTCTTCGGAGAGCAGAACAGTCAGATCACCGAAGCCATGGCGAACTCGACCCTGTGGCTCTCCTGCCTCTATTCTCTGCTTATCGCGCCTCTGCTCGAGGAATTTTTCTTCCGTAAGCTCCTCATCGACCGTCTCGGCTTCCTCGGCGACTGGTCGGCGATGCTGCTCTCCGGGGTGGCGTTCGGGCTTTTCCATGGCAATCTGGAGCAGTTTTTCTACGCCGCTCTGCTCGGTATGCTCCTCGCGCTCGTGTACCTCAAGACGGGGAACGTCCTCTATACCGTCCTGATTCATTCGGTGGTGAACTTTTTCGGCGGGATCCTCCCGACGATCATCGACCACTATCTTCCGCTCGACCTCGCAGGTGCCGAGACGAACGAGCAGTTGATTGCGCTGATCCGGTCGCAACCGCTCTCCGCCGCCGCGCATCTCCTCGCCGCGTACCTGCCGTATATCTTCGCCTTTGTGGGGCTGGTGTTCTTCTGCCTGTATTTCCGGCGTATGACCACGGGCTTCCGCCCCTCGCCCCTGCCGCGCGGCGGCCGTGCCGCCCCGATCGTCGGGAATGTGGGGAGCATCCTCTATCTTGTCGTGTGCATCGGCTCGATGATTCTCACCATCGTGTCGAACGCCCTCACCTGACAAAGCACACCCCGTGTATATCCGCCATGCTTCCGTGCAGACTGACAGTAGTCTTTTACGAAAGCGAGGAATCCTCATGCTGACTCTGAACGATGAGACTTTTGCCGCCCACGTCACCGCGAACGCCGGGAAATCCGCCGTCTGCGTCACGGGCGCGCATTGTCCGCATTGTCGCGCGTTTGCCCCGACCTTTGAGGCGGCGGCATCGGCGCACCCGGGCATCACCTTTTTCCGTCTCGATTCGGGCGCATCGCCCGCCACCTGTGCCATGTTCGGTGTGCGCTCCATTCCGACGACGCTCCTCTTCGACGGTGAGCGGCTGATCGCCCGCCGCACGGGCAACCTCCCGGCGGGAGAACTTCATGCTTTTCTCGACGGGGAAACCTGACTTCCGGCGCCGCGGCAGACGCTTTGCCTACGGCGCCGAACATACGTTTTCCCATGACCAAGAACCTACGAAAGGAGAACCGAACGATGGATGAACGCGAGACGCCTCCGGCGCCGCAGGGCGGCGAGCCGGACAAGCCCGATTTCGAGGCGGGCGACGTACATCTTGTCAGGAAAAAAGGGCGGTTCGCCATCTGGTGCGAAAATGTCTGGTACCACTACAAGGTTCCGATCATCATTGCCCTCGTCCTCATCGTCGCGCTCTCGGTCTGCATCGTCCAGTGCGCGAAACGGGAGCCCACACCCGATTACATCCTCTGCTACGCCGGAGAGGCAAGCCTCCTGCCGACGAAGAACAATACCGTCGCCGCCGACATGGCAGCCTCCGCCGAGTCACTCATCGAATCGGGCGGTCTGCGAATCGGGAACGGCGTCCGCATCGACAACTGGCAGGTTCGGAAAGGCGCGGCGCTCGATTCCTATAACAAAGACAGTATCCAAAGCCTGCAAAATGAATTGAGCACTCCGATTGCTTATCTCTATCTGCTTTCCGAACATACGTTTGACGTCTATACCACGACGCAGGGCGGGCGTCTGGTCGTCCCCGTCGCGGAATATCTCCCGGCGGACAGCACCGTCGAGATCACCCCGGACGGTTACGGCGTCTATCTGCGCTCCACCCCGGCGGCATCGCTCCCCGGCTTCCGCGACCTGCCGGACGATACCGTCCTCTGTCTGCGGATTCCCTACGCCGCCTTCTCGCACGGCAACAGCGCAAGACAGCAGTTCGACCGCAGCGAGGCGCTTTTCCGCGCCATGCTCGGCGTAGCGGCGGAATAACGGAACACCGCCCCCAACAAAACAGCCGCGACCGATGACCGCCCGTGAAAGTGCGACCATCGGAATGCACGCAACCGAAATATATTGCAATCGAAAAAAGCGGAACCAAAAACCCCCGCAACCGAAAAAGAGACACGCTTTCAGCGTGTCTCTTTTGTCATGCAATCGTCTTTCGGCAAAGGCAACGTCTCTGCCCCGTCATGATTGCCCCGCGGTCGCGAGCTCGGCGATCAGACGCTCGAGCAGCCCGTACACGTCAACCCCGAAAGCGGTCTTTGCCTTTCGATCCGTCTCGGTGCAGAGCGCGAGCGCATAGCGCAGCTCGGGCAGCTTCCGTTTCGCGGCGGCACGGGCATACAGCTCGGTACGATAAGCGTTCATCGACAGTACCCCGGCGATGGCGGCGGGGTTCAGCCCCTCCGCGAGCAGGAGCGCGATGGTCGTGAGATCGGCGAACAGGCGCGAGATCTGCCCGAGAATCAGCGTCGGCTCGACGCGGCGCGCGCGCATATCCGCGAGGTTGCGGAACGCGGCGGCGGGGTCACGGTCGAGCAGGGCGTTGGTCAGCCCGAAGGCGTCCGCCTCCGTCGTCGTCACGGAGACATACCGCACGTCGTCCTCCGTCACGGTGTCCCGCGCGTGCGCGCGGGCATATGCCACCAGTTTGTCCACTTCGTTCGCGAGGACGTCCATCGACCTGCCCGCACGTTCGAGGAGCAGACGGGGGACGCCGGGTTCGGTCGTAACCCCCTCATGAGTGAAATGGCGCGTGAGCCACCCCGCAAGTTGCGCGTCCGTCGACTTCTCGAAATTGACGGCGAGAAACAGCTCGGACAGGCGCTTGAAAGCGGCAGAGGGACGCTTCGCCGTCCCGGCGTCGAGCCCCTCCGGCGTCACGGAGATCAGGAGCGTCACGCCACTCCCCGCACCTGTCGCGCGCACAATCTCCCCGAGCGCTTCGTAGTCGCTCTCTTTCAGAGAGGAGAGGTCGGCGCCGTGCCATTCCACAAGTTTGTTCGGCTCGAAGAAAGGCGGCGTCTGCACGTCGGAAAGGAGCGTCCCATAGTCCGGCGCGGCGCCCTCGTGGAGCAGATGATTGAATGTCTCGAAAGCGGGATCGCCGAGCAGTTTTTGCCGCAAAAGCACCGTGAACGCGCGGCGCAGATACGCCTCTTCTCCGCAGAAGAGATATGCCCCGGCGACGTCACCGCTTTTCAGTCGTTTGGTCAGTTCCGCTTGCGTCAGGATCACGACAGTTCCTCCTCCCGCACCCGTGCGGTCACGGTGAGCTCGACGAGCGCCTCGTCACCGCCGACGTTGCGGGTGTAGCGCAGGTGGATCTCTCCCCCGTTTTCGTCAAGGGGGAGCCGGATTTCATGGCATCGCACCGTCAGGTCAAAGGCGTAGGGCGGCACTTCGTAACGGGTCACGGCGGGCGTCTCGGGGTCAAAATCCGCCTCCCACTTCACGGCGCCGCGATGCGTCAGATGGACGCGCGGCGTCCCCTCCTGCCAGGAGAGCGTCGTCATGACGCGCGCGCCCCCTTCGCGCCGTTCGGTATAAGCAAGCGACGTGTGATCGCCCACCTGACGGAGCACCCCGCGCGCCTCGGTCGAGACGGTCTCGGTCTCCCCGCCCGTCGTCAGGCGGCTGTGGATCGTCAGATGCATCGGCGTCTCCTGTTTCATGGGTCGTGCTCCTTTCTCCTGCCGACGGCAGGTTTGTCCGTTAAAAACCGCCGTCCCCGCGGGCGGTGAAAAGAAAAGGCTGTCTTACCGGGGGCAAGACAGCCGGAGGTTCAGATGGTCGCGTCACCCGCGCGCCCGGAGGTCGGATTGACGAGTTCGCGCCAGTCGAGTTCCCCGCGGTCGAGCGCCAGTACCAGCACCTCGGCGGTCGCGATGTTGGTCGCGACGGGGATATTGTGTACGTCGCACAGACGCAGAAGATTCAGTTCCGTCACACCGGGTTCGTCGTTCGGCT
The DNA here is from genome assembly GCA_004558975.1 of bacterium. GTDB lineage: Bacteria > Bacillota > Clostridia > Oscillospirales > CAG-272 > UBA1740. The sequence continues at coordinate 4,808 of SFZB01000034.1, read as the reverse complement.
CGGTCGAGCGGAAGTAGAACACCAGATCGATCTCGTTATAGGAGACGCGGGAGAGGATCTGCTCGCCGCCGCCGCTTCTGCCCGCCATCAGGAGTTCGATATCGAGCCCCGTGGCTTCCATAATGTACTTTCCCGTAATCTGCGTCGCGCACAGGTGGTGACGGCTCAGGATCCCGCAATAGGCAATACAGAACTGCGCCATCAGTTCTTTTTTATCGTCGTCCGCAATAATTGCAATATGCATAGCAGAAGTCTCCTTTACTTTTGTGTTGGGGTAGTGTCAGATATCCAGCAGTTTGCGCCGCTTACACGGGATCCCCGTGAGGAGCGGGCAGTTTTCTCCTTCGAGCCGCCTCGCGATATTGGCAAAAGCGGTCGCCACGGGCGCCGCCTCGCGGCATCGGATCGCCGGCGTGCCGGCATCCTGCATCCGTGCAAAGGGAGGAATATCGGGCAGAACGCCGATGAGGCGAAGCCCGGTCGTGTCAATGACGTTACGGAGATCCGTCGGGTGTTTCGGATCCATGGAGAAACGGTTGACCACCATCTCGGGGTCGTCCATGCCCCACTCATGGAGCGTGTCCGCAAGAGAAGCGGCGGAACGCATCGAAAGATAGCCGTCCGTCACGGCCATGACGGCACGGTCACACAGCGCGGCGCCGAGTTTCACAGACGGATCGGCGGCGTTCGAGGTATCGACGATGATCCGCGTCGCGCCGAGCTCTCCCTCTGCCGCGGACAGGATCCGCGCGAGCTCCGTCTGCGTCGGCGGGCGGCGCAGGTGGTAGGCACCGGGGATGAGATACAGGCGGTCGAAGCCGTCCGGGCGGACGGCGACGTCACGCACGCTCCGCTGCCCCGTGAGCAGGTCGCCGAGGTCATAGACCACGCGATCCTCACAGCCGAGGTACATATCCAGCGAGCGCTCGGAGAGGTCAAGGTCGATGAGGACGACTTTCTCGCCCCGCTCTGCCATGGCGACGGCGAGCCCCGCGGCGACGGAGGACTTGCCGCAACCGCCGCGACTGCCGGTCACAAGTATCTTCATCGCGCCCATGACGACCCTCCTCCGACTATTTTGTTTTATTATACCGATTTTAGCCGCGCTTGTCAATCGGTCGGGCAAGAAAAAACGCTTTCGCAACCGGGTAATTTCCGCGCATTTTCCACGAGAAATTCCGCGGCGGGGGCTTGATTCTCTCAAAAATATGTTATATACTTAGTTGAAAAATGAGAAAGAAGGCGCCGCACGATGATTTACGAGGACATACAACGACTGAAAGCGCTCGATTCCGAAATCGGAGACGCCATTGAACAGGAGTATTTCCGGGAGAAAAACGGGATCGAACTGATTGCGTCCGAGAACGTGGTGAGCGAAGCGGTTCTGCTCGCCGCCGGCAGTATCCTGACGAATAAATACGCCGAAGGGTATCCCGGCCACCGCTACTACGGCGGGTGCGAAAAGGTGGACATCGTCGAGACGCTCGCACAGGAGCGTGCGAAGAAACTGTTCGGCGCCGCCTACGCCAATGTCCAGCCGCACAGCGGCTCGCAGGCGAACACCGCCGTGTACGTCGCACTCCTGCAGCCGGGCGATACCGTACTCGGTATGTCCCTCTCGGAGGGCGGGCACCTCACGCACGGCAGCCCCGTGAACCTCTCCGGGCTGTACTACCACTTTATCCCCTACGGGCTCGACCCCGTGACCGAGCGCATCGACTACGATCGACTGGAAGCGCTCGCACAGGAACACAAGCCGAAACTGATCGTCGCCGGGGCGAGTGCCTATCCGCGCATCATCGACTTCGAGCGTATTGCCGACATCGCGCATCGGGTCGGCGCCTATCTCATGGTCGATATGGCACACATCGCGGGGCTGGTCGCCGCGGGGCTGCACCCCTCGCCGCTGCCCTTTGCCGACGTGGTGACGACGACGACGCACAAGACGCTGCGCGGCCCGCGCGGCGGGCTGATCCTCACGAACAGCGAGGACATGGCAAAGAAAATCAACAAAGCGATTTTCCCCGGGATTCAGGGCGGTCCGCTCCTGCACATCATCGCCGCGAAGGCGGTCTGCTTCGGCGAGGCGCTCACCCCGTCGTTCGCCGCGTACCAGCAGCGCATTGTCGATAACGCCCACACGCTCGGAGAAGCGCTCGCGCAGAACGGCTTCCGCCTCGTCTCCGGCGGGACGGATAACCACCTGATGCTCCTCGACCTCCGCCCGTTCGGTCTGACCGGGAAGGAAATGGAGACGCGGCTCGACGCCTGCGGCATCACGGTAAATAAGAACGCCATTCCGAACGACCCCGAAAAGCCGTTCGTCACCTCCGGCATCCGTATCGGCACCCCAGCGGTCACGACCCGCGGCATGGGGCAGGAAGAAATGCGCACGATCGCGCACCTCATCACCCGGGTGGCGACCGACTTCCCCGCCGCGCAGGAAGACGTGCGGGCGCAGGTCGCGGCGCTCTGCCGCGCGTTCCCTCTCTTTACAAAGTAAATCGAAAAAAGGAAGATAGATAGGCTATGAAAACTTTCAGAAGAATCGGTGTACTGACCTCCGGCGGCGATGCCCCCGGTATGAATGCGGCGATCCGCGCGGTAACGCGTGCGGCGCTCGACCGCGGCGTGGAAGTCATGGGTGTGTACCGTGGCTACTCGGGGCTGATCGACGGGGATATCAAACCCCTCGGGCTCCGTGACGTCTCCAATATCATCAACCACGGCGGCACGATCCTCTATTCCGACCGTTGCCCCGAGTTCAAGACCGAAGAGGGGATGCAGAAGGCGATTGCCACCTGCCGCGCCATGCAGATCGACGGCATCGTCGCCATCGGCGGCGACGGCACGTTCCGCGGCGCGACTGACCTGACCGCACGCGGGATTCCCTGCATCGGGCTCCCCGGCACGATTGATAACGATATCACCTCGACCGACGCGACGATCGGTTTCGATACGGCGATGAACACCGTTGTCGAAATGGTCGACCGCCTGCGCGACACGTGTGAATCGCACGCGCGTTGCAACGTCGTGGAAGTCATGGGCAGAGACGCCGGTGACATCGCGATCCAGACGGGTATCGCCACGGGCGCGACCGGGGTTGCGATCCCCGAGATCCCGTTCGATACCGACGCCCTGATCGCCAAGATCAAGCGCGACCGTATCGCCGGTAAGCGTAACTTTATTGTCATCGTATCCGAGGGCGTCGGCCCCGACTTCTCGCAGGAACTCGCCGAGACCATTCAGGCGGAGACGGGGGTCGAGACCAAGTTTGCACGTCTCGCGCACGTCGTCCGCGGCGGTACGCCGTCGCTCCGCGACCGTCTCATGGCGTCCCGCATGGGTGAACTCGCCGTCGACAGCCTGTTCGCCGGTAAGTCCAACCTCGTCATCTGCGAATACAAGAGCGAGATCGTCGCGACGGACATCAACTTCGCACTGATTCTCGACCGTATGTATAAGGGCAAACTGAAGCCCGGCGATCTCGATCCCTACACGGAGGAACAACTCGCCGATATGCGCGCCCGTTGCGACCGTAAAGCCGCTTCGATCCGCGCTCTCTACGAGACGAACAACCGCCTCTCCCTCTGATGAAGAAGCATATTCCCTACCTCATCTGGATGGTCGCGGGGATTCTCCTCGCCGTCTACGTCGCGCGTGCCTTCGGAGATGTTCCGAAGGACAGCGCCTCGCAGATCGCGCTCCGCTACGGCGCTGTCTATGTTTTCATCGGCGGCATGGTCGCCCATACCGTCCTCAACCGACGCGAGAACGTCTGCTTCACCAACTTCGGCTTCAAACTGGTCGCCGAGGGGATTCTGTTCCTCGCCGCCCTCACCTCCATGCTCCTGACAGTCCTTTTTTGAACATCAACCGTTTCCAAAGCGGAGAAAACTCTTATCGGGGGTTTTCTCCGCTTTCCGTTTTCAAAAACTACCCGGACTTTCCCACAGCGCGCCAAACGACAGAAACGCTGCAAAAAGCACCTCAAGGGCAAAATCCGCATCACCCATTCGCCGAAGCACATCGCCGTTCCTAAAAGAAAAGGCAACCGACACGGCTCCTCATCTATCCGATGATAAGTCAATATCGGTTGCCCATTCTATTTATTTCGGGGGCGTTGCCTCGGCAAACTTTTTGATGGTTCGGAGAAACCGTTTGTTTGCCTGACGTATTTTCGCCGACGCGAAAATACGTTTACTTTTGGTTTGCTGTGGGCGACACGTTTCGCTCCGCCCTTATCTGCGCCAGCCACGGCAAACGTTCTTCTTTGGTCTGAGACACCGTTTGTTTGCCTGATGTATTTTCGCCGACGCGAAAATACCTTTGCTTTTATATCTGCGCGCCAGCTGTTGTTTAACTTTTGCACCCGAGACAAGAGAGAGAGGGCCGGAGCGAACTTTTTCATTCATCGGAGAAACCGTTCGTTCGCCCTAGCATTTTCGCATAGCGAAAATGCGCCATACCTTACTTGCGAGAGGACATTACGTTTTGAAACCGCGTTCACACGAACGTCGGCGACTAGCGAACCATATCACTTGGTCGGAGAAACCGTTTGTTCGCCCACACATTTCCGCCACGCGGAAATGATTCCGCTTTTTGAATGAGGATTTCTTTACGGTGTGCGGTAGAGCGTGCGCCACTGAAAAAGGGACAGCCCTCGTCCCGCGCCGGCAACCAAGCCCTGCGTGCATCGGCTAAAGCCTCCCCTCGCAGGACAAGGTTTTCCGGCTTGTCGCTCGCCGGAATTCGTTCACCGAAAGAATTTCGGCGGCTCCCCCTCGTTTCTTAAAGCAAAGGCAACC
>SFZB01000033.1 GCA_004558975.1 bacterium | reverse complement strand
CACGAAACGTGTCAATCATGCCTGTGACTTTTTCTCGTTTTTCCCATTGACAAGCCGAAAAGCATATGTTAAAATGAGACGTCCATAGGGGAGTAATCGACGTACTTCGGTACGTAACAGTTTCAACAACACGGGCGCGTCGGGCGCTTGGAGCTGTTTCAAATGATGAGACTTGTGGTACAGCTAAAGCTGTGCCGCATGATGAAGTTGTCAGGCACGGCGCCTGACTTTTTTATTCCCGCCGCACGGCGGAAAAACAGGAGGACGGTATGAAACCGTATTGGAACCGGACAGGGGAAGAGACGCTCGCGGCGCTCGGCTCGGGAAACGAGGGGCTGACGTCGGAGGAAGCGGCGTCCCGCCTCGAAAAGAACGGAAAGAACAAACTCGCAGAGGGGAAAAAGACGCCGCTCTGGCGGAAATTCCTCGGGCAGCTCGCCGACCCCATGATCATCATTCTGATCTGCGCGGCGGCGATCTCCGCCATCATCGCAGTCGTGGAGTCTCACGGGCACGCATCGGTCGGAGATTTCGCCGATGTCATCATCATTATGGTGGTCGTTTTGATCAACGCGACGCTCGGCGTTTTGCAGGAGTCAAAGGCGGAGGCGGCGATCGAGGCGCTGAAGCAGATGACCGCCGCGACGACCAAGGTCATTCGCGACGGTAAAATGATTCACGTGAAGAGTGAAGACCTCGTGGTCGGAGACGTCATTGTCCTTGAGGCGGGCGATGCCGTTCCCGCCGACGCGCGTCTTTTGGAGTGCGCGAGCCTGAAGTGCGAGGAGTCTGCCATGACGGGTGAGTCTGTCCCCGTCGAGAAGAGTGCGGACGCGATTGAGGGCGATGAGGGGGATACCGTTCCGCTCGGCGACCGGCATAACATGGTGTTCATGGGCAGTACCGCGGTCTACGGACGCGCCACCGCCGTTATTACCTCGGTTGGGATGGATACCGAGATGGGTAAGATTGCCGGGGCGCTCGCCGCGGCAGAGGACGAGAAAACGCCGCTTCAAATCAAACTGGCGCAGCTCTCGAAGATTCTTACCTATATTGTGCTCGGCATTTGCGCCGTCATCTTTGTCGTGAGCCTGTTCCGCATTGACGAATTCACGTTTGTGAATATCCTCTCCGGTTGCTTTATCCCCGCCGTCAGTCTTGCGGTTGCCGCGATTCCCGAGGGGCTTGCCGCCGTCGTGACGATTGAACTGTCGATCGGCGTCACGCGCATGTCGAAGCAGGGGGCGGTCATTCGGAAGCTGTCTGCCGTCGAGACGCTCGGCTGTACGCAGATCATCTGCTCGGATAAGACAGGGACCCTGACGCAGAATAAGATGACCGTCGTCGACTACCGCGGCGCGGATCAGACGACGCTTGCCCGCGCCATGGCGCTCTGCTCGGATTCCAAAGTGGACGAAAAAGGCGAGGTGGTCGGTGAGCCGACCGAGAACGCTCTTGTCGCCTATGCCCTGCAACTCGAAATGCCGAAGTCCGCGCTGGAGGCGGAAATGCCCCGCGTCGGCGAGGTGCCGTTCGATTCCGGGCGGAAGATGATGACGACGCTCCACAAGACCGCGGACGGCGTCACCCAGTACACCAAGGGCGCCCCCGATATGCTCCTCTCGCGCTGTACCGCGTATCTGACTGCGGATGGCACGGCGGCGCCGCTGACCGAAGAAAAACGCACCGAAATCCTCCGTTGGAATAAGGAAATGGCAGATCAGGCACTCCGCGTGCTTGCCGCCGCCGAACGGCACTTTACCGAGATGCCCTCGGAGATTTCCGACGCCGCGCTGGAATGCGACATGACCTTTATCGGCCTTGTCGGGATGATTGACCCCGTCCGTCCGGAGGTCAAGGCGGCGATTGAAGAATGCCGCACCGCCGGCATCCGCCCCATTATGATTACGGGCGACCATAAAGATACCGCCGTCGCGATTGCGAAGGAACTCGGTATCATCACGGATGCGTCCCAGGCGATCACCGGGGCAGAGCTCGATAAGATTTCCGACGAGGACTTTGCGACCCGTGTCACGGAGTTCTCGGTCTATGCCCGTGTCCAGCCCGAGCATAAGAGTCGAATCGTCCAGGCATGGCGTGCCCTCGGGAAAGTGACTGCCATGACGGGTGACGGCGTGAATGATGCCCCGTCCATCAAGGCGGCGGACATCGGTGTCGGCATGGGCATCACCGGCACGGACGTGACGAAGAACGTCGCCGACATGATTCTCTCGGATGATAACTTCGCGACGATTGTTAACGCTGCGGAAGAAGGGCGCCGCATTTACGATAATATCCGCCGCGCCATTCGGTTTCTGCTCTCCTCCAACATGGCGGAGGTCATCGCCGTGTTTGTGGCGACGCTCATCGGCTTCACGATTCTGAAGCCGACGCACCTGCTCTGGATCAACCTCATCACCGACTGCTTCCCGGCGCTCGCGCTCGGTATGGAAGCGGCGGAACGCAATATCATGCACCGACCGCCGCGCGATAAGAAAGAGGGCATTTTTGCCGGCGGGCTCGGAGTCGATGTCGCCTACCAGGGAATTCTTATCGGGGCTTTGACAGTCGGCGCCTACTTCGTCGGTCACTATATGGAACTTGCGCACAACGGCGCTCTCGCCACATACTGGGCGACCTTCCACACCTCGGCGGACGGCATGACCATGTCGTTCCTCACCATGTCTATGGCAGAGATCTTCCACGCCTACAATATGCGCTCCGAGCGCGGCAGTATCTTCACGCTCAAAGGGCATAACAAGTGGCTCTTCGGCGCGATGCTCTTCTCGTTTGCGGCGACGGCGCTCGTCATCTACGTGAAACCGCTCGCCCGCCTCTTCGACTTCACGTCGATCAATTTCGCCGAGTACGCCGCCGCAATCGGTATGGCATTGCTTGTGATCCCCGTCGTCGAAATTGTGAAACTCATTCAGCGTAAAGCGGCGGCTCGCCGCGGCATGACGATTGCCTGATCGGCGCTGTTGAGGCACGCTTCATCAACGGTTTTCGTCTTACCATTGTAAATGCAAAAAGAACCGGCGCGACCGTCAGGGTCGCGCCGGTTTTCTCGGCTCCGCGCCGTGAAACAGGCAAGGGGTGCGTCCGTCGGCTCTCCTCTCCGCACGCCCCGCGCGGACGTGAGAAACGGCGGGCACGCAAACGGGTGTCAGGGGGGCGGCGTTCAGTGCCCGCGGCAGTCGTCGATCATTTTGGCGATGCGCTCGAGCGCCCGGTCGAGGTGACGTACCGAGTAGGCGTAGGATACGCGGGCGAAGCCCTCGCCGCACGCGCCGAAGGCGGTGCCGGGGACGATCGCCACGCCGTAGTCATAAAGCAGTTTTTCGCAGAACTGCTCGCTCGTCATGCCGAAGCCGGAAATGTTCGGGAACACATAGAAGGCACCCTTCGGTTCAAAGCAGGGGAGCCCGAGATCGCGCAGCTTGTGGACGAGGTACTTGCGTCGGCGGTCATATTCCGCGACCATCTCCTCGACGTCCCCGTCGCCGTTCTGCATTGCCTCGATCGCGCCGAACTGCGCCGTCGTCGGCGCGCACATGATGCCGTACTGGTGAATCTTGAAGATTTCATGGATCATGGCACCGGGCGCCGCCAGGTACCCCAGGCGCCACCCCGTCATCGCATAGGCTTTGGAGAAGCCGCTGACGAGGAGCGTCCGCTCCCGCATGTCGGGGAGAGACGCGATGGAGACATGGCGCGTCCCGTAGGTCAGTTCCGCGTAGATTTCGTCCGAGAGAATGAGCGCGTCCGTCTCGCGCAGGACTGCTGCCAGCCCCTCGAGGTCCTCGCGCGTGAGAATCGCGCCCGTCGGATTGTTCGGGAAGGGGAGGATCACGAGTTTCGTTTTCGGGGTCAGCGCCCGGCGGAGCGCCTCGGGCGTGAGCTTAAATCCGTCGGCTTCCCGCGTCGCCACCTCGACGGGGATCCCCCCGGCGAGCGTCACGAGCGGCGCGTAGCAGACGAACGACGGCGTCGGAATAATCACCTCGTCGCCGGGGTCGACGACACCCCGCACGGCGAGGTCGATCGCCTCGGAGCCGCCGACGGTGACGAGCAGTTCCGTTACGGGATCGTAGCGGAGCCCGAAACGCCGATCCAGATAGCGTGAGATCTCTTCCCGCAGGCGCGGGAGCCCGGCGTTGGAGGTGTAATAGGTCTTACCGGCTTCCAGACTCTCGATGGCGGCGGCGCGGATATGCCACGGCGTCACGAAGTCGGGTTGCCCCACCGTCAGGGAAACGACGTCTTTCATCTCCCCGAGCAGGTCAAAGAATTTGCGGATGCCGGACGGCTGGATCTCCTGCGCCCTGCGTGACATCCGTTGGGAGAAATCGCGTGTCACAGACAGTTCCCCCGTTCGTCAACGACGGCGGGACCGTAAACGACGCCCTTGTCCTTATATTTGCGGAGCACAAAGTGTGTCGCCGTCGAGAGTACGTCCTCGAGCGGCGCGAGCTTGCGCGCGACGAAGTAGGCGACCTCTTTCATCGTCCGCCCTTCGATGAGGACGGCGAGATCAAACCCGCCGGACATGAGATACAGGCTCTGTACCTCGGGAAAATTGTAGATCTTCTCCGCGACGCGATCGAATCCACGATCCTTCTGTGGGGTAATTTTGATCTCGATCAGCGCGCTGACATATTCGCGGTCGGTCTTATCCCAGTCGACGAGCGCCTTGTAGCCGAGGATCACGCCGTCGCGTTCGTACTCCGCAATCAGTTGTTTGACGTCTCCGACCTCTTTGCCGCACATAAGTGCAATCTGCTCCGCCGTGAGCCGCCCGTCCTGCTCGAGCAGTTTCAAAATAGAACGATCCATGAAAAAGACCTCCCGATGATTTTTAGATATCATACCACGATTTTTCCCGTGCGGCAACCCTTTTGACCGCAAAATGCAGGAAAAAAGAAAGAAAGTTGCAAAAATGTCACCGTATCCCCTTGCCAAAGTGCGGGAAATCCGCTACAATGAATCAAATATCACCGAAACATGACGGGAGGCACCATTTATGAAAGCAGTCATTACCGTGACGGGGCGCGACAGCGAGGGCATCATCGCCGCCGTTTCCACCTACTGTGCGGAGCACCATGTCAATATCCTCGATATTTCGCAGAGCGTCCTCTCGGAGTTCTTCGCGATGATCATGCTAGCCGACATTGATAAGGTGTCCGTTCCGTTCGCCGCATTCGCGGACGGGCTCGCCGCGCTCGGCAAAGCGCGCGGACTGGATATCCGCGCCATGCACGAGGACATTTTCAACACCATGCATCACATCTGAGGGGTAGCTATGCTGAATACTGCCGATATACTCGAAACCATTCATATGATCCGCGAGGAGAATCTTGACATCCGTACGATTACGATGGGGATTTCTCTTTTCGACTGCGTCTCGGAGGACGCGGGTCGGTTCGCGGAGAAGATTTATGATAAGATCACCCGTACCGCCGCCCGTCTTGTGACCGTCGGGGAGGAGATCGAGAAGACGTACGGGATTCCAATCGTCAATAAGCGCGTCTCGGTCACACCCTTGTCGCTGGTCGGCGGGGCGATGACGCCCGAGGGGTACGTTCGTGCCGCCCATGCCATGCAGCGTGCCGCCGAGACGACGGGCATCAATTTCATCGGGGGCTTTTCCGCACTGGTGCAGAAGGGAATGACCGTCGGGGCGAAGCATCTGATCGCCGCGATCCCCGAGGCGCTCTCGGAGACGGAACTGGTCTGTTCTTCCGTCAACGTCGCGTCCACCAAGGCGGGCATCAATATGGATGCCATTCGTGAAATGGGCGAAACCATTGTAAAGACGGCACACCTGACCGCCGACCGTTCCTCCATCGGGTGCGCGAAGCTGGTCGTCTTTGCCAACGTGCCGGAGGATAACCCGTTTATGGCGGGTGCCTTCCACGGTATGGGGGAGCCGGAGACGGTGATCAACGTCGGTGTCTCGGGGCCGGGCGTCGTCAGCTCCGCGATCGCGCGTGCCGGTGACTGCGACCTTTCCGCTCTGGCGGAAATGATCAAAAAGACCGCGTTCAAGATTACGCGTGTCGGGCAACTCGTCGCCACCGAGGCGGCACAGCGGCTCGGCGTGCCGTTCGGGATCGTCGACCTCTCGCTGGCGCCGACACCGGCGGTCGGAGATTCGGTCGCGCACATTCTGGAAGAAATGGGGCTCGAGAGCTGTGGCGCCCACGGCACCACCGCGTGCCTCGCCATGCTCAACGACGCGGTGAAAAAGGGCGGCGTCATGGCGTCCGGGCACGTCGGGGGTCTCTCCGGTGCGTTCATTCCCGTATCGGAGGACGCCGGCATGATCGCCGCCGTCGAGCGCGGCGCGCTCACACTCGAGAAACTGGAAGCCATGACGGCGGTCTGTTCCGTCGGACTGGATATGATCGCCATTCCGGGTGATACCCCCGTCGATGTCATCTGCGGCATCATCGCCGATGAGATTTCGATCGGCGTCGTCAATACCAAGACCACCGCCGTGCGTGTGATTCCCGCCGTGGGTCACGGCGTCGGTGACACGGTCGATTTCGGGGGACTGCTCGGACGAGCGCCCGTCATGCCGCTGAATACGTATTCCCCGGCGAAGTTTATCGCCCGCGGCGGACGGATTCCGGCACCGATCCACAGCCTAAAGAACTGAATTCCAATCGCTGAGAAGCGGAATACCGCACCAAAGAGATACGGCACCGCCCCAACCGGGGCGGTGCCGTTTTGCGTGTACGATGCCGGACGCGGCGCTGCCGCTGTCGTTTGTTTCGCGTCGGTGCGGACGAGACTTCTCGGGCAATATATCTCAGCGCGCCGCCGTTTTTTCAGGCGCCGCCGTTTTTTCGGGCGTCGCCGTTTTTTCGGGCGCCGCCGTTTTTTCAGGCGCCACCGCTTTTTCGGGCGTCGCCCCGTGCGTTGCCGCGCACGAAGGCATTCCTGTTCATAGAAATCTCTGCCGAAACATACAATGTGACATGAGTATTGCGGAAATTCTTTTGATTTCGATGGCCGTCGCGATGGATGCGTTCGCGGTCGCCGTTTGCCGCGGGCTCGCCGCCGTGCACGTCGGGTGGGGCGAGGCTTTGCGCGTCGGTGTCTGGTTCGGCGCTTTCCAGACGCTGATGCCGCTCCTCGGAATCCTCTTGATGCTGTCTTGCCGCCGTGCGACACCCGTGGCCGTTGCGGCACCCTATATTGCGTCGGCGCTCCTCTTCGGCATCGGAGGGAACATGATCGTCGAGGCGCTCCGCTCCGGGGCCACCCCCGCCATGCTCCCCGCGCTCGGGGCGGGCGAAATGTGCCTACTTGCCCTTGCCACCTCGGTGGACGCGTTCGCCTCCGGTGTTGCCATGGGGTGCACGGTGACATTACCGACGGCGCTTGCGGCGACGTTGACGATGGGCGTCGTTACTTGCTTTACCTGTCTTATCGGCGTTCTGCTCGGCGGACGGATTGGGGAGAAGATCGGACACCGCGGCGAGCTCCTCGGCGGCGGCACATTGGTTCTGCTCGGGCTCAAACTGCTCCTTGAGGCACTCGGCGTTGGGCATCTGCCGTTCTGAACGTATGATTGCGGCAATCAATACGGGCGAATCTTTTTGGGACGCATTCAAAACAAATATAGTTGAAAATATACGAAGAGGAGCCGCAAACGCGGCTCCTCTTTGAAGTTTTTATGCTTGTATGCGTTGCCTCTTTGTTAACCGTCAGCGCGGCAGTTCTTTCGGGAGCGTGACGGAGAAGGACGCGCCCTGTCCCGGGCGACTGCTGACGCGGACGGTACCGCCGCAGAGCTCGACAATGCGGCGCACGAGCGCGAGTCCCAGTCCGTTGCCGGAACCTTTGCGCGACGGGTCGGCTTGGAAAAATTTATCGAAGATGTGTTTCTGATCCTCTTCCGAGATACCGATCCCCTCATCGGAGATGACGACATGGACGTTCTCCGCGTCCTCGTCGCAGACGATCTCGATTTTGCCGCCGTCGTGGCTGTACTTGATGGCGTTGGAGAGCAGGTTCGTCCAGACGAGCGAGAGCATTTCTTCGTTGGTCGTGTAGGTCACCTCGTCGAGCTCGAGATCCAGCTGGAGCCCCTTGCGGCTCCATTCTTTTTCGAGCAGAACCAGCGTGCGGCGGATCTGCTCGTCGATCGAGAAGGTCGAGACGGAGGTGACGATCTGTTGGTTCTCGAACCGGGAGAGAAGGAGAATGTTGGTGGAGAGACGGGCGAGGCGGTCGCATTCGTCAATGATGATCTGGGTGTATTCCCGACGCTCTTCGTCGGTCAGTCCCTCTTTCTGCAGTTGCCGTGCGAAGCCGCGGATTGAGACAATCGGGGTCTTGAACTCATGCGAGAAGTAGTTGATAAAGTCGTTGCGGAACAGCTCGACGTGCGAAAGCTCCTCCGTCATGTTGTTGAATGCGCGGATCAGATCGCCAAACTCGCCCTTGTGTCCCTTGTCGTCCACCTTGACCTTGTAGTTCCCGCGGGAGACCTGATTGACGGCGTCGGAGAGGTCGTCAGCCGTTTTCAGCCACAGCTTGGAGGTCGTGGCGGCGAGGACCACGCCGAGAAAGAGCGCGAACAGCAGTGCGATGATAAAATACCAGATCTGCGTGTGCCCCGAGAGCCCCGGGATGAATTTGTACAGAATCAGGCAGATGGCTGCCGTGACGGCGGCAGATGCCGCCATGAGCGCGATAAAGAAGAACACGAGGGAGAGCCGTATGCTCCACCACGGATGCCGCTTCTGATTTTCTTTTTTCATGGATGAATCACCGCCTTGTAACCAAGCCCCCGGATGGTGACGATCTCAAAGTCGGGATTATCGCGGAAGCGGTCGCGCAGCCGGTTGATGTGGACATCGACCGTGCGTTCGTCCGTCTCCGAGGTCATATCCCAGATTTCGTCCATCAGGGCGCGTCGGGTAAAAATTTTGCCGGGGTAAGAAAGGAGCGTAAAGAGCAGAAGAAATTCTTTTTGCGGCAGGGTCTGCGATTGCCCTCCCGCTGTGACCGTAAAGGCGTCGTAGGAGAGGACGGTGCCCCCGATGCGGATCTCCCTCTCCGACGCAATCTTCGCCCGGCGCAGGAGCGCGGCGACTCGCAGAAGCATTTCCTCTTCGTCGACGGGCTTGACCATGTAGTCGTCTGTCCCGCAGCGGAACCCGCGCCGCCTGTCCTCGACCGCCTCTTTTGCCGTCACCATCAGGATGGGGAGCGTATAGCCTGCCGCCCGGAGCGACTCCGTGAGCTCATAGCCGTCCATGCGCGGCATCATCACGTCGGCGACGAGGAGATCGACGTGCTTTTCGTCGAGGAGGGCGAGCGCCTCGGCACCGTCCGCCGCCGGAATGACCTTATAGCCCGCACGCGAAAGCACCGCGCACATCAGCCGGTTGGTATTCGGATCGTCCTCTGCGACGAGAATGGTCAACATGACACAGCACCTCCTTTACGGCAGGGAATCACACACCGCCAAACGTACATATTTTGTTCACAATACAACTGATACTTGTTCATAAAGCATTGCTATAATTCCATAGCAATATGACAAGTGACCGACCCGGTCGGTCGCGCATATTTTGTCAGGGGATCAACAAAGACGGTAACAAGAGGTATCAAAATGGTAACACTGGAAGGATTGGAAGTCGTCCACAAGGTTTTCGGGAACGGCATTGTAGAGAAAGTCAGCAATCAATATGTGACGGTGCGCTTCGCCAACTTGCAGAAGGTGTTTGTGTATCCCGATGCGTTCGAGGTGTTCCTCAGCGCCGTTGACGAGGCGGTTTCCCGCGACATCGCGGCGGATCTCGCCGCAGCGAAAGAGAAGCGCAAGGCGCACGACGAAGAGATCGAGAAGGAACGCGAAGTGTCGATGCGCGGTCAGGTCAGCGCGGGTCCCGAGGAGCCGCAGCCGACGACCGACTACACGCCCCTGCCCGAGGATTCGAGCGAAGAAGCATGACCGATGCCCGGGAGGCGGGCACACGACCGACACCCTTTGGGCGTCGGTCTTCTTTATTTATACTATACCATCGGGGTACAAAAAAGTCAATTCCGCGACTGGACTTTTCGGGGGTCATGTGGTAGAATGAGAGAAAAAGTTACAAAGTCGGCGGGTTTCCGCGCGGGGAGGTATCATGCGCCTGAA
>SFZB01000103.1 GCA_004558975.1 bacterium | reverse complement strand
GGCCGCGCTTGAGTGCGTCGAGCTTTTCCCGGCATGGGAGAACGGCAAGGCGTACACCGTCGAAACGAGAGTACAGTACGGCGGAAAGCTCTATCGTTGTGTGCAAGCGCACACGTCCCAAAGCGATTGGACTCCGCCGGTCGCCGCCTCACTTTGGAGCGGCGTAACGGTAGACCCGACAACCGGGTACGACGAATGGAAACAGCCGACCGGCGCTCACGACGCATACAAAAAGGGCGACCGCGTTCTATTTAACGGCTCCGTGTATGAGAGCCTTATCGACGGAAACGCATACTCCCCGACGGCGTACCCGGCGGGGTGGAAGCTCATCGAATGAGCGCGGCGGTCTACACGGTCGAGCTCGACGGCAAAATCATAGCGCGGCGGGAGTCTCTCTTGTGGGTGAGGCTTGACGCTCCCGGCCTCTATGTCGTATGCACGGAGGCAGAGGGCGAGGGCGTTATCGTTGACGGGGAGATTTACCACGTTCGGGGGTGTCCCGTATTGCCGGGAAAGCAGACCGTTAAACTCGATTATTACGAATTATAACGGAGGTTAAAAATGGACTATGTAGGAGCGATTATCGGAGTCCTCGGGACTATCCTCGGCGGCGTGTTAAGCTATGCCGCTTTTCATAGGAACTCGAAAAAGGACAGCGAGAGCGAGGGCAAAGAGGCCGGAACAATGTTGACCGAAATCGGGTACATTAAAGGCGGCATCGACCGTATCGAGCGCAAGCAGGACGCACAGGACGCGCGCTATATCAGCATGGCGGAGCGTATGTCGGCGGTGGAGAGCTCGGCAAAGTCGGCGCATCATCGTATCGACAGGCTCGAGGGGCGCGAGGTGCGGGAGGACGGATAATGTCCGCCCGCAAAGGCGCGGCGCGGCGGCGGAAGTTCAAAAAATGGGCGCTCGAGGTATGGAGCTTTGCAAAGGGGTATCTCTCCTTTTCAAAGCTCCTCGTTTATGCCGTCCTCTATATCGACTACAAATCGACCATGACGACGCTCGACCTCTGCCGGATTTCCGTAGCCAACAACTACACCGGCTCGCTCCCATATTTGACCGCCCTTATCGCCTTTTTACAGGCCGCGACCGCTACCGTGCTCTCGTTCTCGCTCAATAAGAGCAAGGCCGAGAACACGACCGGCGGAATTACATACGACACGGCAACAAAACGAGATTGCTAAAGGAGGTAGCAAAATGAAAGAAATCATCGTAAAGCGGCTCGGCGCTCTCTTGAGCGTAAAGAGCCTCGTAACGCTCTTGCTCTCCGGGGTATTCGCGTACCTCGCCATTACCGGGCAGACGAGCCAAGAGTTTATGACGGTCTACACGGTCGTTATCGCGTTCTATTTCGGAACGCAGACGCAGAAAATCAGCGACGCGGTAGACAAGACTCTCAAGGGGGAATAATTTATGCTGACGGTGGAGAAGCGGATTATTTCCCGGAACTTCACGCGCGCCGGAGCGGGACGGAAAATCGAGTATATTGTTATCCACTATTTCGGCTCGCTCGGCACGGCGGCGGCGGTGGCGAACTACTTCGCCGGAGCCGATAGGCAAGCCTCGGCGCATTACTGTTTAGACGAGGGGAATATCGTTTATCAATGCGTCGAGGACAATAATATCGCGTGGCATTGTGGCACGTCCGGCGGATACGTTCATCCGAGATGCAGGAACGCGAACAGCATCGGGATTGAAGTACGCCCGTATAAGCTCGATAAGACGACCGCCGGGAGCGCGGCGGCTCGGGATTGGTATTTCACCGAAAAGACCGTCGATAATCTCGTAGAGTTTACGCGGGCTCTCATGGAGAAATACAATATCCCCGCCGAGAACGTCGTCCGGCATTACGACGTTACGGGGAAATGGTGTCCGCGCCCGTGGATGGGCGACGACATGAACGCCTATTACGGCACGAGCGGAAATGAACAATGGGCGAGATTTAAGGCTCGCCTCTCTGGAAACGAGGAGGTTTTCGACATGGATATTAACGAGGCAAGAAAGCAACTGACCTCTTGCGCCGATACCGGCGACACGCCCTCCGCATGGGCGAAAGAGGCGGCGGAATACTGCAAGCGCAAGGGCATTTTCAACGGCGACGGAGCCGGTAATTTCGGATGGCAACAGCCGATTACACGCGAGGCCGTCGCTTGCATCATCTACCGCGTACCGCGCACTCGAGGCGGCGGGCGCTCTCGGCAATCTTTCCGACGTATAATCGTGCAGAAAAAGCGGGCGGGGCTCTATGGCCTCGCCCGCTTTTTTGCGTATAAAACGCACGAAACCGTATAATAATATCGGCTCCGTGCGTTTATTGCGTGTTATTCGATTTCCCAACTATTCCCGCAATTCTGGCATAGACAGATTTTGCGGTTTTGAACTTTCGACTTTTCCGTACCCGTGGACTTTTTCCACACGAGATTAGAAACGCCGAGAGTGCAAACGGCGGTCATACCGCGAGCGAGGTTGTTCATGTGACCGCCGAAACCTACGCCGCTCTTTTTGGTTTTGGTGGAGACTTGCTCCATTTGGATAGTTACGTTATCTCCGCCACATTTAGGACAGACCATACAAAGCCCTCCGTTTCAAATATTATATTTCGGTCGTGCTGACCTTTAACACAATTATTCACTATCCGTGTGCTAAAGTCAAGAAAAATGTGCGAAAGGCAAGAATAGAGGCGAGCGATTGAAGATAAGCTCCGGCTCTCACAAAGCGACCTCGCGGCGCGGGTGCAGGTCGAGGGCGTAACAATGGAGCGGGACTCGATAAGCCGTATCGAAATCGGAACGCGGTTTATCCCCGATTATGAGATACCCGTCTTTGCTCGCGTCCTCGGCGTGTCTGCCATTTGGCTCCTCGGAATAGAGTAAATCCCCGGCTCCGTGCCGGGGATATTTTTTGCACTTTTTTCTAAATAACGCTTGACATACTGCAAGCAGTATGATATTATAATAGACAGAAAGGAGGTAAACGCATTGAGCAAGCGAAAAAAGAAACGCGGCAACAAGGCAGAGCCGGACAGCTACTTAAACCTTGTTACCGCAATCCTAAACCTCGTGATTGCTATTCTACTGCTGATAGAAAAGCTCACCGAGTAAAGGGCAGGGGGAGAAATCCCCCTTGCCCTCCAAGGATAACACGAAATGCGCTCAATGTCAAACGACCATGACAACGGTTATCTATGTTTTGTGCGGGGTAAGCATTACCCTATCCGCAATCTCTATTTTCATCAACGCCAAAAGGAGGCGGAAGAATGGCAGAGGAAAAAAGAAAGACTAAGACCTCGACGGCAGTCAAACAGAGATATATAGATAAAACGTATGATATTATCTCCGCGCGAGTGCCGAAAGAGCTCGCGGCGGCTTTCAAGGCAAAATGCGCCGCCGAGGGCATACCGCAAGCGCAGATTATCAAAAAGGCGATAGAGGACTTTCTATCGCAGTAACGAGAGGGCGGGACTTTCCCGCCCTTTTTCTATATCTTGAGGGAGGGCGCGCTATGGGAGAGCGGACATATAAACAACTTAATTGGACGAGCCGTATCAAGCTCGAGACAATGCTCAAGCATGGACACTCGAAAAAGGAAATCGCCGAGGAGCTGGGCGTACATATCAGCACCGTTTACCGCGAGCTCAAGCGCGGGACGTATGAGCATCTAAACTCCGATTACACGACCGAGGAGCGGTATAGCCCGGAAATCGCCGAGGCGAGGTATCAAGAGGGACTCTCCGCGAAAGGAGCTCCGCTCAAGATTGGGAAAAACCACGCCGCCGCGCAGTTCATCGAGGACAAAATCGGGAACGAGGATTACTCCCCGGCGGCGGTGTGCGCTCTACTCAAGCAGGAAAAATATAAGCACTTCGGAATAACCTTTTGCCGTGCGACGATTTATAAGTACGTCGAGGACGGCGTTTTCCTCACGCTCACAAATCAAGACCTCCCGGAAAAGGGCGACCGCAAGAAGAAGCACAAGACCATACGGAAAAAGCAGTCTCGCGCATCGAGCGGGACGAGCATCGAGCAGAGGCCGGATTATATCAACGAGCGGCAAGAGCCGGGACATTGGGAAATGGATACCGTCGTCGGAAAGAAGCGGACGAAAGCTCGCCTCCTCGTCCTCTCCGAGCGGGTAACGCGGCGGGAAATCATTATCCGCATTAAGGACGGGCGCGCCGAAACGGTCGTCGCGGCTTTAGACCGCCTCGAGCGTATTTACGGCGCGGCGTTCTATCGGATATTCAAAACGATAACCGTAGACAACGGCTCCGAGTTCGCGGATGCTGACGGCATCGAGCGGAGCGCCAGCCGCAAGGATGCAAAGCGGACGACGGTCTATTACTGCCATGCGTATAGCTCTTGTGAGCGCGGCACGAACGAGAATATTAACCGCATGATACGGCGGCAGTTCCCGAAAGGGACGGACTTCGACAAGGTGACGGCGGCGGAGGTTAAGCGCGTAGAGACGTGGCTCAATGATTACCCGAGAGAAATACTCGGCTTTATGTCCTCGGCGGAGGCTTTCAAGATAGCATTTGACAGGGCGGCGTGAACGCTCAAAAATTTATTCTATCTTTTTCGCACAAAATACTTGACATTTGCGGATGTGGCGTTTATCATTAAGTGCGAAAGAGCTAATAAGCTCCGACGCACTTATTTTTTTACGCAGAAACGGAGGCGAGGCTATGAAATACGAGTGCTTAAAGCTCGAGGAGCGGCGGATTATCGAGGAAATGTACGCAAAGGGCGCAAAGCCGGGCGAGATTGCCGAGCG
>SFZB01000102.1 GCA_004558975.1 bacterium | reverse complement strand
GCTAACTCCTCCGCGTGACCTTCCGGCACCGGGCAGGCGTCAGACCCTATACGTCGCCTTGCGGCTTCTGCAGAGTCCTGTGTTTTTGGTAAACAGTCGCTTGGGCCTCTCCACTGCGGCCCGCCTCCGCTCCCGGAGCAAGTCCGTTCACGTACGCGCGGGCACCCCTTCTCCCGAAGTTACGGGGCCATTGTGCCGAGTTCCTTGACCATGGTTGACCCGATCGCCTCGGTATGTTCTACCCACCCACCTGTGTCGGTTTGCGGTACGGGCGCGCACGCGCCTGCCTAGGGGTTTTTCTAGGGACCTCGGGCTCACTCGCTTCGCTTAAGTGCTTCGTCCGGAGCCTCGCCCTCGTGCGGACCGGATTTCCCTGGTCCGCGGGCCGCGCTCCATCACGGGGACGTCCAGAACCCCGCCGAGCCACCCCCATCCGTCGCCCCGTCGGTCGTAGCGCCGCGTGCGCGGTGCAGGAATGTCTGCCTGCTGCGCGTCGGCTACGCCTCCCGGCCTCGCCTTAGCCCCCGACTGACCCTGGGAGGATTAGCCTTGCCCAGGAAACCTCGGGTTCACGGCGGACGAGTTACTCTCTCGTCTCTCGCTACTCATGCCAGCATTCTCACTCCCATGCGCTCCACCGTCGGTCGCCCTCCGGCTTCTCCGCCCATGGGAAGCTCCCCTACCGATTCTATAGATAAAATCCCGCCGCTTCGGTGTCCAGCTTAGCGCCCCGTGTATTGTCGGCGCATGTCCACTCGACCAGTGAGCTGTTACGCACTCTTTGAATGCATGGCTGCTTCTAAGCCAACATCCTGGTTGTCTGGGCGGACGCACATCCTTTGCCACTCGGCTGGAACTTGGGGACCTTAGCGGGCGGTCCGGGCTGTTTCCCTCTCGAGCACACAGCTTAGCCCACATGCTCTGACTGCCGCGCTCTGGGCCGCCGGCATTCGGAGTTCGGTTGGATTCGGTAGGCGGCGAAGCCCCCTCGTCCATCCGGTGCTCTACCTCCGGCGGTGAACGCGCGACGCTAGCCCTAAAGCTATTTCGGGGAGAACGAGATATCTCCGGGTTTGATTGGCCTTTCACCCCTATCCGCAGGTCATCGCCGCCGTTTTCAACCGACGTGCGTTCGGCCCTCCACGGGGTCTTACCCCCGCTTCAGCCTGCCCACGGATAGCTCACCCGGCTTCGCGTCCGCGGCGCGGGACTCAAGTCGCCCTGTTAAGGCTCGCTTTCGCTCCGGCTCCCTTTCGGTTAACCTCGCCCCGCGCCAGCGACTCGCTGGCTCATTCTACAAAAGGCACGCCGTCACACCCCGGAGGGTGCTCCGACTGCTCGTGGGCGCACGGTTTCAGGTACTGTTTCACTCCCCTCCCGGGGTGCTTTTCACCTTTCCCTCACGGTACTGGTGCGCTATCGGTCACAGGGTAGTACTCAGGCTTGGATGGTGGTCCACCCAGGTTCGGACCGGGTTTCACGTGCCCGGCCCTACTCAGGGACCGCGTCGCGCCGTCCGGTCTGGGTTCGCGTACGGGGCTGTCACCCGCTGCGGCCGGCCCTCCCATGCCGTTCCGCTCCCCAGCCGGACCTGCGCCCGGGGGCGGCAGCCCCCGGATGCGCGGCCCTGCAACCCCGCCGGCGGAACCCCTGCCGGGTACGCCCGCTCGACGGTTTGGCCATCGGTCCCCTTTCGCTCGCCGCTACTCGGGGAGTCTCGAGATTGATTTCCTCTCCTCCGGGTACTTAGATGTTTCAGTTCCCCGGGTTGTCCTCCCCGGCCCTATGCGTTCAGGCCGGGGATATCCGTACCTCTACGGATGGGTTCGCCCATTCGGAGACCCCCGGGTCGAAGGATGTGTGCTCCTCGCCGGGGATTATCGCAGCTTGCCGCGTCCTTCATCGGCTCCCTGTGCCAAGGCATCCGCCGTGCGCCCGTGGTATCTTGCGGGACCGCTCCGGGCCCGCGGGATATCCACGTGTCGCTAATATAAATTAATCGATATCATGAATAGCGCTCTCATGTCGCAATTCGGGTATCTCATACCGCGGCACAGCGTGTTCCACTGTGCTCGCGATCAGATGCTCCTCACTCGTATATGAGTGAATTCCTCTTGTTTGGATCGGATGAATGATTGCTATCATTCTCTGTTTAGATCGCAGAAAAGAATCGAGTCTGGAAGATGATACTCTTCCATCTCTCTCCTATCGCTATGCGGCTCTCAAGGTACGCGGGTGCGACCCCGGGGACCGGGTGCTGCGGGGACTTCATCCGTGGCGGGACATCTACCGGACGGGCTCCTGCCCTCCATTCGAGTTAAAGTGTTTTCTCTCTAAGAATGTATCTCCCTAGAAAGGAGGTGATCCAGCCGCACCTTCCGGTACGGCTACCTTGTTACGACTTCACCCCCCTCACCCTCCACACCTTCGGCGCCTCCCCCCTTGGCGGTTGGGCCGGCGACTTCGGGTGCAGACGACTCGGGTGGTGTGACGGGCGGTGTGTACAAGGCCCGGGAACGCATTCACCGCGGCATGCTGATCCGCGATTACTAGCAACTCCGACTTCATGGGGGCGGGTTGCAGCCCCCAATCCGAACTGGGGCCGGCTTTCCGGGATCCGCTCCCCCTCGCGGGGTGGCATCCCTCTGTACCGGCCATTGTAGCACGTGTGCAGCCCAGGGCATAAGGGGCATGATGACTTGACGTCGTCCCCGCCCTCCTCCGCCTTGACGGCGGCGGTCCCGCGTGGGTTCCCGGCATCACCCGATGGCAACACGCGGCGGGGGTTGCGCTCGTTGCGGGACTTAACCCAACATCTCACGACACGAGCTGACGACAGCCATGCACCACCTGTATGGGCTCCTCTCGGCCACGGGGTCTCCCCCGCTTCACCCATATGTCAAGCCCTGGTAAGGTTCTTCGCGTTGCTTCGAATTAAGCCACATGCTCCGCTGCTTGTGCGGGCCCCCGTCAATTCCTTTGAGTTTTAGCCTTG
>SFZB01000032.1 GCA_004558975.1 bacterium | reverse complement strand
TAGAAATTATCGTCTATGCCGAGTTCTTCGCCGCCGCAGAACATTCCGTAAGAGGGTTCGCCGCGAAGCTTGCCGTTAAAAATACGGTCGCCCGTGGCGAGCGTTGCTCCGTCCACCGCAACGGGTACGATATCGCCGATTACCGTGATATTATGGACGAGTTCGGGACGCTCGACGACTGGAAGCGCCTCGCGGCAGAGCTGCATGCGAACGGCATTCGTCTTGTGATGGATCTGGTCGTCAATCACACCTCCTCGGAGCATCGCTGGTTCCGTGAGGCACGGCAGTCGCGCGATAACCCTTACCATGACTACTACATCTGGGCGGACAAACCGCGGAATGACTGGCATTCGATCTTCGGCGGGAGCGCGTGGGAATACAATCCCGCGACGAATGAGTATTATCTCCATTCCTTCGCCGTACAGCAGCCCGATCTCAACTGGGAGAACCCTGCCGTGCGCCGGGAGTGCTGTGACATCGTTGATTTCTGGACGGATCTCGGCGTGGACGGCTTCCGCTGTGACGCGCTGGACTTCATCGCCAAGGATTTTGACCGGGGTCTGATGCTGAGCGGCCCGCACCTCCATGAATACATTCACGAGCTCTTCGGGCGTGAAAAGGTGCGGCACCTCTTCACGGTGGGCGAGTGCCAGTCGGATGAGCAGACGATCTGCGACATCTGCGGTAAGACGCGCGATGAGCTGAAATCCGTCTTCCAGTTTGAACATATCCGCCTCGGCAGGTCGGATAAGTACACGCCCGCCCCCTATACCGGCGACGAGATCCGCAACGTGCTTGTCAAATGGCAGGACTTCACGGCGGCGCGCGACCTGAACTATATCCTGTTCACGGATAACCACGACCAGCCCTATTACATCTCACGGCTCGGGAACGACCGGGCGCTCCGCTACGAGTGCGCGACGGCGTATGCCGCGATGTTCTATCTGCTACGCGGGATTCCGTTCATTTACGAGGGGCAGGAGTTCGGCTCTGCTAACTCGCATTATGACGATATTGCCGCTTTCAACGACATCGAGTCGGTCAATTACTACCACGCGAACGAGGGGAAAAAGCCGCATGACCTCCTGATACGGGAAATCAACTACGGGAGCCGCGACAATACCCGTCGCCCCATGGCATGGACGGACGACCCCGCACATCACTTCGGCTTTACGACAGGGGAGCCGTGGCTCCCAATGCCCTCGCGCGCCGCCGAGATAAACCTCGCGCGCGATCTTGCCTCCGAAAAGTCGGTGTATCGGTTCTACCGCGAGGTTCTGCGCCTCCGCGCATCGAGTGACGCGGTGAAGGACGGTGCCTTCCGCGACCTGACCCGCACGCCGGGGAGCTTCGTGTACAGCCGCACGCTCGGCGATGAGGAGATCATCGTCGCCGTCGCGTTCGAGAAGCCCGTCAGCGGGATTCTCCCGGCAGACCTGACCGCCGCCTATCGTCCGGTGTTGATGAACCTCCCGACCGAAACGCCCTTCTCCGACGCCTTCTCACCCTTCGAGGTGCGTGTGTACCGTAAGAATGCGGCACAGTGACGGGGACTCGGAGAAAAATCGCAAACGAACGTGATCGTGGCGCGCAGGAACCCTCAAAACGAACGTAAAAAACGAATCAATTCATAGGAACCCCCAAAGCGAGAACACCGGATCAATCGAAAAGCGCGCCGCCCCTTGTGGGCGGCGCGCTCCTTTTTCGTTCGGCTTTACGATTTGCGTGGATTTTTGGGGTGTTGTGCCGTTTCTCGCCGTCCGTGTTTCGCTTTTCGTCGGCGGTCAAGCAGACAGGGCGCGTCTTTTTTTAAGACGCGCCCGCATTTGAGTTGCCGTTTTTGCTGCGATGTTTTGCCCGCGCCGACAGGGCATTAGTTTTGCCCACGGCGACAGGACATTACCAAGGGGTGGGGGTGCCGCTGCTGTTATAGTGCCAGTAGTTGCCGCTTTCGGTCGGCTGCTCGGCGCTGTAAACGTAGAAGGTGATTGTAGGATGAGGGGTTCCCTTTGCGAGCAGGGCGTCCAGTTGCTCGCTCGTGCCGAGGTAATAAACCTTGCACGTATAGTCGTTGCTTTGCGTGCCGAAGTCGGTGACGGAGGCAGGGAGGACAAGGCTTTTGAGCCCGGGGGTATTGAAAGCATAATCATCAATCACCCTCAGCCCCTCCGAGAGAGTGACCGACTTCAGGCTCTCACAGCCGCGGAAGGCGGCGCGACCGATGCGTTCGACGTGGCTGCCGACCGTCAGGCTTTTGAGGTATCGGTATCCCATGAAAGCTCGGTCGGGGATTTCCGTCACGTCGTCCGGGATTGTCAGATTGGTGAGAAGCGAGCCGTCCACATAGAATCCGGTCGCATACGTGAGAACATCGGAGCCGTCATTCCTGATACGGAGCCAGTCGGAGAGCGTGCCATCGTAGGTCACTTTCGAGAGATAGGAACAGAAGAAGAAGGCGTTTTGACCGAGGCTCCTGACGCTTGCGGGGATCGTCACGCTCTTGATGGTTTTGCAGTACGTGAAGACGTAGGCGCCGATTGACGTGACCCCGTCGGGGATCACGACGTCGGTCAGCACCTCGCCGTTCAAATACAGCGTCCCGTCCGCCACACGCAGCGGGTTGGCATATTGATCCGCGGTGTATTCGCCGCATTGCAATTCGAGCCCGCACCACATGGCAATGCTCGAGATAGACACGCTCTTGAGGTTCGTGCATTTTTCAAACGCGTTGAGACGGACGGTTTTCAGGGAATCTGGCAGGGTGACGGCGGTGAGCCCCGTGCATTGCGTGAATGCCTTCTGCCCGATCTCCGAAAGGGAGGCGGGCAGGGTCAGGCTCGTGAGCCCCGTGCATCGACCGAAGGCTTCTTCACCGATTTTGGTGACGGTCGCCGGCAGAGTGATGTTTTTCAGCCCAGTGCAGTAGTAGAACGCCTTTTGCCCGATCTCGGAGACGTTTTTGCCGAACGTGACGTTCGTGAGCGTCGTACAGCCTGCGAGCCCGCCTGCGACTGTTACTCCGTCGCCGAAACGCACCGTCTCGATGCAGGAGCCGTTGATGGCATACGCATAGGTGATGTTTCCGAGGACGTTCAGGGTGACGAGACTCTTCGGAATCATTTTTTTATTGTCGGAGACGGTCGCGGCGCCGAAGAGATAGCCGAGGTAGGCATTCTCTTCGGAATCCTTGTCGGTGCCGACAAAGGGCAGTGTGAGTTCGCGCAGAGAATTGCACCGATAGAAGGCGCCGAATCCGATATGCGTGACCGAGGCGGGAATTTCCAGTGTCGTCAGCGTCAGTCCCGCGAGCGCTTCGTCGCAGATCGTGCGGACGCCGTTTTCGGGGAAGATGACGTCTTTGACGTTACTGCTGAAATCCGCGAAGGCTTTCGAATAAATGACGCGAGTGCCGGCGGGTATGGTAAAGGTAGATCCGCTTTCCACGGCGTGCAGGAGAATGACATACGGGTTTTCAGCGTTGCCGATATAGTTCTGTTTTAACAGTTTCGTGCAGCCGAGAAACGCGTTGGACGCCACGTCGGAGAGTGTGTCGGAAACCTGCATCGTTGCAATCAGGGAGCAGTTGTAGAACGCTCTGCCCCCGATCGAGGTGACGCCCTCCCCGAGAATGACCTCCGTGAGATACTGACAGTTGTAGAACGCCTGCGGCGCGATCGCGCCGCCCGTGACGGTCACTTTTCTAAGGGCATACAGGTACTTGCTATTGTCGGTGTAGCCGTCTGCACCGCATACCGCGGTCAGGAACGTTTTTCCGCTCCCGTCCCGGTTCTCCCCGACAAAGGGGAGCGTGAGCTCGCGCAGGTCGGAGCAGTGACTCAGCGCACCGGGGGCAATCCGTGTGACGTCCTCACCGATGACGAGCGAGGTGACGTGTTGCAGGCTGGTTCCGAATGCGTTGGCTTCGATCGACGTCACGCCGCGGGGGATCACCAGCGTGCGGAGTTCCGGGTGATCGGCGAGGGCATACGCGCGGAGTATGTAGGTACCGCCGTCGTACCCGCTCGGCAGCGTCAGGTCGCTTTCGTTTCCGTAGCAGTCGACGAGATAGGTCACGCCGGAGACGACATAGAAGACGTAATCGCCCGCCTCGCGGATGCCGCTTTCTGCCGCCGTATCGGTGTGTACGTTGTAGGCATACAGCGCCACCCCGCCGTGTGTATCTGCGCCGGGAGTCAGAGACAGTGCCGAGAGGTTATAGACCTCCACCAGTCGGTAACAGCCGGAGAAAGCGCCGTCGCCGATTGCTTCGAGCTTCGCCCCGAGCGTGATCTGGAGGAGCGAATTGTCGCTCGCGAATGCATTTGCCCCGAGGGCGGTCAGCCCGCCGCCGAGCCGCACGACGCGCAGGGCGGGACAGAGCGCAAAGGCACTGTCTCCGACGGTACGGACGCTGTCGGGGAGCGTGAGGGTGAGGAGGGAGGCACAGCCGCGAAAAGCCTCGTCGCCGATGCTCTCGAGCCCGGTGGGGAAGGTCAGGTCAGCAATCGCGCCGCAACCGTCAAAGGCGTTGTTTCCGATTGTTCGGACGTTCTCGCCGAACGTGACGGCGGCGAGCGCCGTACAGTCTGCGAAAGCACCGTTGCCCACCGAGCGGACGGCGCCGGCAAGGGAGAGGGACGTCAGTGCCCGGCAGTTGCGGAACGCGCCGTCGCCGATGCTCTCCACCGCGCGGCCGAGCGTCAGGGCGGAAAGGGCGGTGCAGTCCGCGAACGTTTCGTCGGCGATGCTGTCAATCCCGTTCCCGATCGTGACCGCCGCGAGGGCATGACAGCCACGGAACGCGCCGCTTCCGAGGGTCGTTACGGTGTCGGGCAGCGTGACAGAGGTGAGGGCGGTGCAACCCGAGAACGCATTTTTCCCGACGGTGCGGAGGGCATTCCCGAGCGAGAGCGTCGAGAGCGCCGTACAGCCGTCGAATGCCCCCTCGTCAATCTCCGTGACCCCCGTCATGGTGACGGAGGAGAGGGAAGTACAGCCCCGGAAGGCGTTCTTGCCGACGGCGGCCATCGTATCGCCGAGTACAATCCCACGGATGCCGGTTTTCCCCGCGAAGAGGTTCTCCGGCAGGGCGGTGAGCGTCGCCGGGAATGTGAGGGTGCCGCCGATACCGGTGGGAATATAGAGAATTTCCGTCCCCTCGGCGTTATAGAGGATACCGCTCTCGGCGAGATAGGTGGGGTGCCCCTCTTCTACGGTGAGAGAGGTGAGGGCGCTGTCGAACGCCGCAAAATTCATGGTTTCGATAAAGGCAGGGATACGGAACGAGGTCCAGCCCGCGAGCGCGCCGTCGCGGAACCCGACGACGGGGTATTCGGTGATGCCGAAGCGGACGGTGCGCGGCACGTCGGCGGTATTGTCCGGCGTCGCGGCGGTCACATACGCCTTGTCACCGATGATACGGACGGTGTAACCGTCTTTGGTGACGGAGGAGCAGATGCCCGCGCACCCGTAGTAGGTCGCGAAGAGGTCGTAACTGCCGGAGACCTGGTTCCAGTGCCCGTCTGAGTTGATTCTGCCCTCACAGTAGATTTTCAGTACATCTTTCTGCGCAACGGGGAATAGCCAGTCGCCGACGCTCGTGACGGTGTCGGGGATCGCGACCGATTCCAGCCCCTTCGTGTTGAAGAAAAGTTTTTCCGGCAGTTCTGTAAACCCTGTCATGAACGTCACGTTCTTCACGTCGCAGAACGAGAAGGACGATGCCGTGACTGCCGTGCGGTTGCCGATGAGCGAGGAGGGGACGAGCAAATCCTTGTTCCCGGAATCATTGTTGTAGGCCAGGACGAAACGGAACACATAGCGGTTCTCAAGCGGGTCGGCGTGTGTGTTTTCGCTGTCCTGCTCGAACGTGAGGAAATAGTCGCCGCGGTAAGCGTCGAGCTCGGCAGCCTCCGCCCGCAGGGTCTCCGCCGGTGCCGCGTAGAAGGTCAGGACGGGGGCATATTTGCCCACCGTTGTGACGGGCAGCCGATAATCGCCGTCCTTTTCATAGAGGTTCCAGTCATTGTCGCGGATGAGATAGCCCTCGGGGAGTTTGCTGTAATAGTCCGAGAGATTCATGTAGTCGCCCTGCAGGAACTTGCGGTCGGTCGAGAGGTAATCGAAGGAATAGACGCGGGTGCCATCCTCTTCCACGACCGAACTTTCTTTAGCGAACTCGGCGCGCAGATACCGGACGCCGCGAATGACAAGATCATAGTCTTTGAGAGGCGCGTCGTCTCTCCATACGCGCACATAGTAGTAGTTGTTGCCCGAGGAGACGGCGGTCGTAAAGCGGGAGATGCTCCCGCGGTCGTTCTCACGGTCGGAGGCGGAGGCATAGACGCTGTAACGGTCGCTGCTCCCCTTTAAGGAGAGATCCTTTGTCAGCGTCGGGTAAACGGCACGGTCGCCGATGACGACATCGGAGAGCAGGTACTCCCCGCCGTCCGCGTTCTGTTCCGTATCGCCGTAAAAACCCTCAATCGTGATGTAATCGTCTTCATAGGAAAGCGCCACGAGTTCGTAGCCGCCGCGCAGAGAAAGCGCCGCGTATTTCTTTTCGGATACAGGCACTTCCTGATAGCCGCGTTCGCCGCCGATCTCCACCTCTTCCTGCCGGTAGACGGTGACGGAGACAGGGTTCTTCCCGTAGGCGAGGCGCGCCCCGTCGGAGAGGGCGGTGAGGTCGAGTGAGGCGTCCGTGCGGCTCACTTCATAAGTATGTTCGCCGTCCTCGAGAGTCACTTTTACGACGTATTTCGAGGCGATTTTCAGCTTGCTCCACGAGAGAATCCCCGTCTTGGTGACGGAGGCGGAGCGCAGAGTCGTGCCGTCCTCGAGCGTCCGATCGCCGGGATCGGCGGCGCCGCAGACGGTGCAGTAGCCGTTCTTGTAGTCATGGGAGAGGGCAGCGATGGTGAGCTCCGCCGCGGTGAGCGGCTGCGTGCCGCCCTCGTCCGCGAAGTCCGCGCCACACCCCGTGCAGTGCCAGTGGGCACGGGTACCCGCCGCCGTACAGGTGGCGGCGACCTCCTCGACTTTCGTGAGCGTATGCGTATGTGCGGGGGTGTTGTCCCCTCCGCAGGAGACGCTGACGAGCAGGAGGATTGCCGTCAGAATGATGAAGAAAGATCGGCTGATTTGTTTCTTTCGCATGATGAGATACTCCTTTGCAAGACCGATTTCGGTTTCCCGCGAGCGATCCGCGGGCGGTAATCAAGTCCATTATAAACAAATAGTGCCAACAAAGCGTGAATATCACTTGTCACCTGCAAAAATTGTCATATTTTTTGCTAAGAAAGGTTGACATTCCCTTGCTTTTTTGCTATGGTACAAATAAACGGACGCCGCTCGCACGGTCGGCGTCCATCGCTTTGGCGGGAGGGGGAGAGACGGATGCCACCGATCCATGCAGAGAGAAAACCGACGGTCGCCGCCTTTCTCACCGTCCTTGTCGCTTTCCTGTGCTTCGGGGCGATGGCGACGGGGCTCGTCGTCAGCAACGGGAACATGAACTCGAAGCAGGGACTGCCCGATATCGAGAACTGCGTTCTGGATTTCACGGGTTACGGGACGGAGAACCGCTATGTGAAACAGCATATGCAGGGCGAGTATGAGTTTTTCTATAATCGGTGGATCGTCACCGACGGCGACGAGGGTGAGCCGGACGCCGTCGTGACGGTGCCGCACCACTATCGGGATACGGTTCTGGGGGGCGAGCGCCTGACGAATCGCGGCTACGCTTCTTACCGCGTGTATATCCACGGGCTCCCGGTCGGCACACCCATCTACTTCTTCAATAACAACTTTATTGGCGGTCTTTTCATTTTCGTCAACGGCGAGGAGGTCTACTCCTACGGTACGCGCGCCCGCACGGGCGAGTGCCGCTCGAACGGGGAAGCCGAGGAGACGCGTATCTACACCGTCACGGACGAGGAGCCGCTCGAAGTGGTTTTCGAGGTTTCTTCCTGCCGGGCAGGCGGGCTGACCTCACCGGCGCGCCTCGCGATCTCCACGACGGGGACACTGCCGGCGTCCCCGTTCCTCACCGGGAACATCGGATTTATCCTCCTCGGGCTGATGATGGCGCTCTTTATCTTCTCGTTCCTCATCAATCTGGGGCTCCCGTCCGCCCGGCGCGATCTGTCGTTTGCCCTCATCATGTGCGCGGTTTTGCTCCTGACCGTCTTTTCCGTCTCCGTGTTCTGGCGGCTCATGTCTTTCATGCGGCTGTACATTTACAACTGCATTATGGACGTCAACTTTGCGGGCGACATCCTGCTTGTCTTTGCCGTCCTCTATCATTTCATTTGCCGCGGGTTCATCGGGCGTGTGAAACTTGCACTTTCGCTCACGGGCGGCATCTGCGCGGTCGCGACATTTTTGTACATCATTCTTTACGGTACCTTCGCGCAGGTCGTCGCGCCGCTCCTCGTCGTTGCCTGCCTGCCGTTTTTCCTGTTTTCTCTCGTCACGCATTGGCAGGAGACGGGCATTTGGGCGGTGCTGTACGGGCTGTTCCTCATCAGTATCGGGAACGTGATGATCTGCACGGCATTCGACCTTTTGAATCTGACGATCTCGGGCATGGAGCAGAGCCTCGCCTACGTGATGATCCCCGTGATCCTCAGTGTTATCGTCCTTTACCGCCGCTATTCGGTAGAGAACTTTAAGAAACTCTATCGCGCCAAGGAAATGGAACGGGAGTTCATCGCGGTGAAGGCGGAGACGCTCCGTGCGCAGATCCGCCCGCACTTCATTTTCAATACGCTCACCAATATTCAGGCGGCGTATGAGCGCGATCTCGCCCTCGGGAACGAAGCGCTCGGTATGTTCAGCCAGTATCTGCGCGCGAACGCCGATTCCGCATCGGAGGAGACGGTGCCGTTCCTCGCGGAACTCGAGAATATCAACAGTTACGCGGAACTGGAGAATATGCGCAGGGCATCGCCGGTCATGGTACTGCTTGACTGCATGGACACGGTGTTTTACCTGCCGCCGCTGAGTCTCCAGCCGTTCGTCGAGAATGCGTTCAAGCACGCGAGGCTCGATGAAGTCACGGACGGGTATATCGAGATTATCACTTATGAGACGGAGCGGTTTTATGTCGCGGAGGTCAACGATAACGGTGTGGGATTTGACCCCCGTCACGTGGCGGGGAAGTCTGTCGGATTGAAGAACGCCTGCGAGCGCCTGCGCCTTCTGTCGGGCGCCACCGTCCGTATCAGGAGTGCCCCCGGTGAGGGAACGCAGGTCACGATCCGCTTCCCGAAAGAACGGCAGAAACAAACACGCAAGGAGTGACACCGATGAATATTATTGTCATTGACGATGAAAAAGCGCCTTTGCTCACGTTTGCCGGGCACCTCCTCGACAACGCGTCCGTGACGGCGAACCTGTTCACCACGCAGGTGGAGGAGGCGTTGGAGTTCGCTGCGACCCACGACGTCGCCGCCGTGTTCCTCGACATCGTTATGCCGAAGATCAGCGGCATCGACCTTGCGGAGAAGTTCATCGCCATTTGCCCGGACATCAAGATTGTATTTATCACCGGCTACGCGCAGAATATCGAAGAGATCCGCGCGAGGATCGGTGAGAACCTCTATGACTTCTGCTATAAACCCTATGACGCCGTGCGGCTCAACAGCATTCTTGCGGGGATCGTGAACGCGGCGGGCACCACCGTGACGTTCCGCACGTTTTCTCACTTCGATTGCTTCATCGGCGACCGCCCGGTGGATTTTACCCGCGCGAAGAGTAAAGAGCTGCTCGCGCTTCTCGTGGACAGGCGCGGCGGCACCGTGACCATGGAGGAGGCGATTGCCTGCCTCTGGCCGGAGAAACAGGTGGAGCTGGCGAAGAAACTCTACCGGGACGCGGTGTGCCGCCTGCGCCTGACACTCCAGAAATACCATATCGCCCATATCATCGACGTCCGCCGCGCGCGCCTCGCGCTCAAAACGCGGTATTGCGCCTGCGACCTCTGGGACTTCCTAGACGGTAGGGAGGGGGTCAAGTTCGGCGGGGAGTATCTGCGCCCCTATGAGTGGTCGACCGAGCGGGAGAACGGGCTTTGCGCTCTTGCCGCCTCCCTACCGACGGAATCTGCCCTCTCCCCGACGGACGCTCCGTAAGATTGCCGCAAGACCGACGGCGGAGGGGCGGCGACAAAACGACGAGACGTAAGCAACGCAAAACGGGGAATACGAAACAAACCGCAAATATAGAATCACACGTACCAAATAGAATCGAACGGAGAGGAGCCAAGCTTTTCGGCGACGACTTCCGTCGCGGGTTTCGGAGCGACCTTCGCTCTCATCGCCTTGTTTACCGCCGCCGTGCGGCTCTTCATCGGCTCGCTCTCCGGGTCGGTCGTCACCTACCTGCTCTTCGGCGTGTATCTCACGCTGGTTCTGCCCGTCGCGGCGTGGACTCTGCTCCGGAACGTGTACGATAAAGGTCAGCGTGTTCGGCGGGGTACGGAACGGCGTTCTGCACTACCTACGCTCGCTCCCCATGACCCTCCTCCTTGTCCTCGCGACGGCGCTCCCGCTCTTTGCCGCGCTGACGTTCGCTCCCGCCATTGTCCGTTATCCGTTGCTGATCCTGTTTGCGCTCTTCGGGATCGTTCCGCTCGCCATGATGTGGTTGCTCTATGCCTCCCACCTCTTCGACCGCACGATCAACCGGGAGACCTATCCCGGGACCCGGCGTCGCGGTCTGCACCCGCTCCCGCCCGATACCACCTCGGAGACGCCCGCCGCGAGTAGCGACGCCCCGAGCGAGGGAGACGCCACGACCGAGGGAAACGCCCCGGGCGAGGAAAACGACGCGGGGGCGGAGCGCAGCGACTGACCCGACAGGCGTCCTTGCCACCTACACAACCGTCCTTGCCGCCTACACAACCGTCCTTGCCGCCTACACAACCGCCCTTGCCACCTACACAACCGCCCTTTTTATCCCGCCGCGACATAAGAAACCCCCGTTGCCTCACAAAAAGCAACGGGGGAAATGATTTTTCGGAGTCTCTGCGCCGTTTTTGAGATTAGGCATTCGGCGCGCCGCCGCGCTCAGTGCGGTGCGAGGCGCGGTATTCGTGCGGGGTAATACCGGTGATTTTCCGAAAAATACGGTTGAAGTTCGCCGTGTTGTTGTAGCCGCACGCCGTCGCGACGGCGAGGACGGTGTCGTTCGTCCCCGCGAGTAGTTCGCGCGCCCGCTCAATGCGGCGGATATTGATGTAATCCCACGTCGTCATGTTGTAGGCGGCGCGGAACGCTTTGGCGAAGCGGAAACGCGATTGATTCACGGCGCCGGCGATCGCGTCGAGCGAGATGTCGCCCGTGTAGTTCGCATTGATATAGGAGAGCGCTCTTTGCAGATCGTCCATGGAATCGGCTTCCGGCAGGGCGGAGCGGGATAGATCGGCATAGCCGAAACGACGCAGGATTGTAATCAGCGCCGCCGTTAAGAGATGTTGCGCCTCGGTTACATAGCAGACTTCTTTTCGCTGACATTCGTCGCGCAGGCGCAGGAGCAACTGCCGCACTTCATCGAGCGCCGGCTGATTCCGGTCGAGCCGGTTGCGGAAATCGGGTGTACGGCAGAGAAATACGTTCATGTAGAGGTTGTCCGATGCCGTCCCGCCGCCCGAGAGAAAGCCGGGCAGGAAGTGTACGTTGAGGATCCGTATGCCCGCACCGTCGCTCCCGTCGTCCACGCGAACGATGTTGTGATATTCGTTGGAGGAGAAGAGAAAGACGTCGCCCTCTCCTATATCGACCTCGCCCCCGGCGGTGCTGTAACAGCCGCTCCCCGAAAGGATAAGGGAGACTTCGAACTCCGCGTGCCGGTGATTGCGCTTCTGTCGCAGTCCGGCGGGCGCCGCGGATTCGTATAACCGGAAGATCTGATTTCCGTACCGGTCGTTGACCGTCGCGATGGATTCATGCGCCATTGGAGAGCCTCCGCAAGATTGTTTGCAAATACGGCAAGATAATTGTTGACCCGCCCCGTCGGTTCCGATACCATAAAGGCAGAACCAATCAGCGGCGGCTTCCCCTTAAAAGGGGGGGCGGACAGTCGGAATACGCGTTTTTGCATTTTCTCCTGTGAGTATAACACAAGTCGGCGGGAGGTGCAAGGGGCGTGCACGGATTGTTTGCAACCGGAGACAGCGGGGACATACGCCGGAACGAAGAAACGGAGTTAGCATTTATGCGTGCGGACGAACTGAAAATCACAGACCTGCGGGTGGCGGACATTGACGGGCTCCCGAAACACATGATTCTTTTGAAACTCTATACCAATGCCGGCATCGTCGGCTACGGCGAAGTGCGTGACGCGTCGAGCGCTACGTATGCCAAAATGCTCAAATCCAGAATCATCGGTGAAAATCCGCTGAACGTCGAGAAAATCTTCCATCGGATTAAACAGTTCGGCGGTCACTCCCGCCAGGGCGGCGGCGTGTCCGGCATCGAGATTGCGCTCTGGGACATTATCGGTAAGTTCTACGGAATCCCCGTCTACCAGTTGCTCGGCGGTAAATGGCGCGACGAGGTGCGTATCTACTGCGATACCGACGTGGACGGCAAACACACCGGGCACGATATGGGGCTCGCGCTCAAAAAGCGGATGGAGCAGGGCTTCACGTTCCTCAAGATGGATCTCGGGATCGAACTGCTCTATGACGAGCCCGGTACGCTGAACGCGCCGCTGGGGCTGATCGAGGATTATCGGAAATACAACATGAAGGCGATCTGCCACCAGTCCGGCTCGATCGATAAGTCCCTCATGTTCGGGAAGAACTATCAGATCTTCACCGTGCCGCATTACGCGACGGGGATCCATATCACGGAAAAGGGGCTGGACTATCTCGAGAATTATGTGCGGGAAGTCCGCGGCGTCATTGGCTACGAGGTGCCGCTCGCGATCGACCATTTCGGTCATGTCGCGATCGAGGACGCAATCCGCTTTGCAAGGCGGCTGGAGAAATACAACATCGCGTGGATGGAAGACCTGGCACCGTGGCAAAAAACGGAGCACCTGCGGAAGTTCGCGGCAAACGCCTGCGTTCCGCTCTGCACGGGGGAGGACATCTTCCTCGCGGAGAACTTCGAGGGCGTCATGCAGGCGGGTGTCAATGTCGTTCACCCCGACCTGCTCACGATCGGCGG
>SFZB01000031.1 GCA_004558975.1 bacterium | reverse complement strand
AGCAGGAGGAGAGCGGGCGGATTAGACGGGCGGAAAGGTGAGTGGGGGGCGGCGAGGAAGAACGCACGGCAGCGGGAAAATACGCGGCAGCGGAGAGCGCGCGGCGCGGAAAGCGGCGGGCGTGCGATGTCGAAAAGCGCGCGGCCATAAAAGAACCGCCCCACCGAAGAATGCGCAGCGAGAAAATTCGCCGAAAAACCCGCGGCACGCGGGAGCAAAAACACGGAGACGCGCTGCGGCGCGGAGATACGGACAAAACGCGCCGAGGGAATACGGATAAAACGAAATCACGGAGGCGCCCGGAAAACCGGGCGCCTCCGTGTTAGTGGGCGATGATGTACAGGGATTTATAACTCCTCGGCGAGTTTCTGGAACCGAATGTCGCGCCCCTTGAATTGCAGAACGCGGTAGGCGCCGAGCAGTCGGCTGGTCAGGCGTTCATCATACTTGCCCGTCAGCTCGTCCGGGGTGAGGTTGGTGCTGATGACGGTCGAGAGACCGTGCGTCAGGCGCGTGTTGACGATCTGGTAAAGGCAGGTGACGGTGAACGCGTTCGTGAACTCCGTCCCGAGGTCGTCGAGAATCAGCAGATCGCAGTTCAGATACTTCTCGGCACGGGGCGTCTCGCCGCGCGCCGCGCGGAACTGGTCGTGCTCGAAATCGGCAAACACGGTGCCGACCGTCTCATACAGGACGTCATAGCCGCGCTCGACGACCGTGCGGGCGATGGCGGTCGAGAGGTGCGTCTTCCCGAGCCCGGTGCCGCCCATGAGCAGGAGATTCTCCTTGCCGGGCGTGAAGTGCTCGGCAAAGTCGCGCGCGAGGGAAAGCGTGCGCTTCATCGTGGCGAGCGCCTGCGGGTCGTTTTCGTAGTAACGGAGCGAAAACGTGTCGAACGTCTCGGTATCGATGTGCGCGGCGGCGCCGCAGTTGCGGAGCGCCTCCATGCGTAAAAGAGCGCGCATACAGTCGCACATATCGGCGAGGATATAGCCGGTGTCGCCGCACTTCGGGCAGGTGTAGTGCGGGGTGGTGTAGTCGGCGGGGAGCCCGAGCGACGCGAGAATGGCATCGCGCTCCCGACGGAGCGTCTCGCTCTCGGCGCGGATCTCAGCCACTTTGGCGGCGACGTCACCGCCGGAGGTGGCGGCACCGAAAACGCGCATCGCCGTCCCGGCGAGCGCGCGGTCGATCTCCGCCGCGCGGGCGGACTTCGCATGGAGGGTCTCGGTGTGCAGGGCGGCGATGCGTTCGGCTTCCTCCCGACGGTGCGTGAGCAGGTCGGTGACCCGGCGCAGATTTTCTCTGTATTGCGTCATGCTGTTACCTCACTTTTTCGGTGTATCGGCATTCGCGGGCGTTTCTCCGTAGGAGCGTTTCAGGGCGCTCTCGAAGAATGCGGCGGTATCGAAGCTGACGGGGGCTTTGGCGGGTTTCGCCGCGGGCTTGCGCTTCGGGGCAGGGGCATTCTCGCTCTCGCGGCGGAGGTAGTCCTCGACCTCGGCGGCGGTCTTCAGCCCGAGACGGTGCCAATCGGCGAGAATCTTATCGGTGTAACGGATATTGACCTTGTTGGCGCTCGCGACCGTGCGGTCGTAGGCGAGCCCGACGACTTCCATGTCGTAGCCGTAGGCATTGAACCAGCGGATCAGACATTCGTGCTCGGTGGGCGTGAGTTCCCGGGCACCGAGCCCGTAGAGACGTCGTACCGCGCCCTCGTGCGCGCGGGCGTTCTCGCTCGCGCGGATATACTCGTCGAGCGCCGCGTCCGAGCGGATGCCGCGGTCACAGAGCGAGACGGCGGTCTTTTCCAGATACTTGACCCCGCGGACGCCGAGCGTTTCGGCACAATGCGTAAGCAGGGTCGTGAGGTAGTATTCGCTCACACCGAGGTCGTTGACCAGCGCGACGAGGATTCCGACCTCCGACGGGTTGAGTTGCTTCTTCAGCAGGAGCGCACAGGTGTCGAGACACCCGCGGAGCTTTTTCTCCGAGATGACGCGGGCATCGTCGAGCGCCCGCCCGCGCGGCAGCTCGTCCGAGACAAGGTAGGGGGGCTTTGTATCTTCTTCCCGGGCGGCGACGGCGCCGCTCTCGAGCCACTTTTCCAAGGCGGCGGCGGTGCGCGTGAGCGTCAGACCCGTCGCGCGGGAGAGCGCCTCGACACCGGCGGTGTATCCGCTCTCGGCAAGGGCGAGGAGGACGCGCAGATCATCCGCGGACGCGTCCCGCAGGAGCGGTGTCCCCGCGAGGGGCGGCAGACGGAGCGTCACGCCCGTTTTCAGTTCATAGCGTTGCGCCATTTTCGTTTTCCTTTGTATGTACGTCTTGTGAGAGGTCATAGAGAAGCGCGAGCAGGGGATCCTCCGGGGCAAAATCGCGGATATGCGCGCCCTCGGGCACCGTCGTGACGGGTACGCCCGTGCAGTTGAAGAACGCACGCACGCCGAGCGAGAAGAGCGCCGTCACCGCCTCGGCGGTGACCTCCGGGCGGGTGAAGAGGATCGCCATCTCTACCGGCGTCCGGGCGAGCGCCGGGACGCGATCCGACCAGCGGTAGGCAGGGCAGTCATCGTCCTCGGTCACGGGGGATTCGCTCGCGGAGAGGTGCAGGACGGGTGTCACGCCGAAGCGCTGAAAAAACTCGGAGCGGAGCAGCGCCGCCGCGGGGGCGCCGTCCCCCACAATGACGGCGGGGTGTTTCGTATCCATGCCGAGCAACGCCCCGATCTTGCGGTGCAGGAGCCGCACCTGATAGCCGTAGCCCTGCTGACCGAAGTCGCCGAACTGGCGGAGATCCTGCCGGATCTGCGACGGGTTCCCGCCCATGAGGGCGCCGAGTTCCTCCGACGAGACGCGCAGAACGCCCGCACCGAGGAGATAGGTCAGCGCTCGGAAGTAGCGCGGGAGCCGCGCAACCGCGGCGGCGGCGGGGGCGGTTCGTTTCTGCTTTTCAAGCCGGGTGTCAAAGGTACCCGGTACCTGATCGATTCGGTCCATGTCAGTCGTCCGTGGCGCGGGCGTTGAGGTGCGACGTGGCGCGCGCCCCCGCGAGAAATTCATAATACCCCTGCGCCGCGACCATGGCACCGTTGTCTCCGCAGAGGGAGATCGGCGGGATATGGAGGGTGACGCCGCGCTCGGCGGCGAGGGCGGCAAGGCGGTGGCGGAGGTGCGAGTTGGCGGCGACGCCGCCGGAGACGACCAGCGGGATCCCCGGGTGCTGTGTCAGCGCGACGCCCAGTTTTCCGGCGACCGCCTCGACGGCCTCATAGGTGTAACGGGCGGCGAAGAGGGCGCGGTCGAGCGGCTCTCCCGTCTGCTCATGGTGGTGAATGAGATTGACGGCGGCGGTCTTGAGCCCCGAGAAAGAGAAGTCGAGCGTGTCGCCTGCGAGTGCCGGAGAGGGCAGGTGCATGGC
The DNA here is from genome assembly GCA_004558975.1 of bacterium. Taxonomy (GTDB): domain Bacteria; phylum Bacillota; class Clostridia; order Oscillospirales; family CAG-272; genus UBA1740. The sequence continues at coordinate 7,178 of SFZB01000031.1, read as the reverse complement.
GGGGTCGCGGTAGGCGTCGCTCTTGCGGTATGCCCGGAAGAAGTCCGTTTCCAGCCCCGTGGCTTTCCGGAACCCCTCGGTCGCGAGCCGGTCAAACCCGGCACCGGCGGGGTAGGGAATCCCGATGAGCCGCCCGACCTTATCGAACGCCTCGCCGATTGCGTCGTCACGCGTCGAGCCGATGAGGCGGTAATCCGTATAGTCGGCGACATAGTAAATGGAAGTATGCCCCCCGGAGACAGCCATCGCGAGGAAGGGCGGCTTCGGCGGCGTCTCGGTGAGATACGCGGCGGCGATGTGCGCGCGCATATGGTCGACCTCGACGAGCGGCAGGCGGTGCGAGAGCGCAAACGACTTCGCGAAATTGACTGCCACGAGCAGGGCGCCGATGAGTCCCGGGTGAGAGGTGACGGCAACACAGTCGAGCGCGTCCGGCTCGATACCCGCCACGGAAAGTGCTTCATAGGTAATGCGGGAAATCGCCTCAATGTGCGCCCGCCCGGCGATTTCGGGGACGACCCCGCCGAAGCGGCGGTGCGTCTCCACCTGGCTCGCGATGATGTCCGATAGGACGGTGAGTTTCCCGTCCTCGACCCGCAGGACGGACGCCGCCGTCTCGTCGCAGGAGCTTTCAAAACCGATCAGATACATAAGGGAACGGCTCACGCCTCCTCACCGAGAATTTTTTCATACAAAACCGCGTCCTCGACGGGCGCGCGGTAGTAACGGCGGCGCACGCCGACCTCCTCATAACCGAGGGATTCGTAAAGGCGCCGCGCGGGGGTATTCGATGCACGGACTTCCAGAAAGAAACGGTCACAGCCGTGCCCGGCGAACCGCAACTCGAGCGCGCCCATGAGCGCGAGCCCGATGCCGCGACGGCGCGCGTCCGGGCGTACCGCTACCCGGTACACCTCCGCCTCCGGCGGGAGCGCCCGCCCGGAGGCGTACCCGATGACCTCTCCCCCTTCTTCCAGAAGGCAGGCGAGACACAGCGGTGTCTCCAGATGCGACGCAAGCGACGCCCCACTCCACGCGTCGTCCGGGAAACACGCGCTTTCGAGCGCCGAGAGAGCGGCGGCGTCCGCCACCGTAGCGTCACGCAGGGTCATAGGGGCTCCTTTCGCGGGCAAGGCTGCCCGATATTGTCTTCTGCTATGATAACATTGCACGGCTTGCAAAAATAAATTTTTGCATTACTGCCGCAATTTGTTATTTGCAAAACGCAAATAACCGCCGTTCGTTGAAATACGGCACTCGAAAACCCTTGCAAGCAAATTTTCTCGCTTGTATTATAATACTTTGTGAAAAACTTGTCAATCTCACGGGCACGGAAACCCCCCGGAAATTTGCAAAATCGAAACGCCGGGGGCGGTGCGTGCGGGAAAGCCTTGTTCTTCGGGCGAGGAGAGGGCGTCAAGGCGCCGTGTTGGTTTTTGCTTGCGCCGGCAAAAAAATTCTTAGAAAGTTTTCGGGAGAGGGGTATGGGGGGAGCCGTCAAAATTCCTTCGGTGAATGGATTTTGACGAGCGACAAGCCGGAAAAACCTTGCCCTCCGGGTGACAATTTTCATCGTCGCCCGGAGGGCTTGGTTGCCTGCGAGGGGAGCCGTCAAAATTCCTTCGGTGAATGGATTTTGACGAGCGACAAGCTGGAAAACCTTGTCCCCCGGGCGACGACGACCGTCGACGCCCGGGGGGCTTGGTTGCCTGCGAGGGGAGCCGCCGAAAGTCTTTCGGTGAATGAATTTCAACGAGCGGCAAGCCGAAAAAACCAAGCCCTCCGTGCGGGGGAAGAAACAGTCGCGTTTTTGATTTGCGCCAGCGATAAAAATTTTCTAAAAAGGTTTTGAAGGGGGGGCGGGGGAGCCTTTTCCTTAAAAAGGCTCCCCCGCATAAATGATTGAATCTGCTCCGCGTCAGTGTTCGCCGCGGGCGTAGGATGCGAGCATTTCCTGCTTGATGTCGTAGAGTTTCTGCGACAGGTCGACGTAGTAGGTATGCGGGTTATCGAACCGCTTGACTTCTTCCCACAGGTGCGCGACGCAGTCGGCGCAGTAGGCGCGGGTCGCGGCGATATCCGGCACGTCGTAGACCAACTCGCCGTTCTTGAAGATGGGAACGAGCAACTCCCGCGCCTCGAAGTTCTCGAGCGTCTTGCGCTTCCATGTCTCGTGCTGATCGAAAATCGTCAGGGGTTTCGTGTCGTCGATTGTCTCATCGTACACGCAGATCTGGTCTGCCATCGCCATTCCCGTCTCGCGGTCGTAGAGACGCCAGACGCGTTTTAAGTGCGGGTTGGTGATCTTCGCGGTGCTTTCGCTGATCTTGATGCGCGGGACGAGCACGCCGTCCTCCTCGACCGCCGCAAGCTTGTAGACCCCGCCGAACACGGCGTCCGACTTCGCGGTAATCAGGCGCTCGCCGACCCCGAAGGTGTCGATCTCGGCGCCCTGCCGAATCAGGTCGCGAATGGTATATTCATCGAGAGAATTGGAAGCATAAATTTTGCATCCCGGAAGCCCCGCGTCGTCGAGCATCCTGCGCGCCCGCTTGGAGAGGTACGCCATATCGCCCGAGTCGAGGCGAATCCCGAAATTCGTGATGCCGCGCGGGAGCAGAACCTCCTTGAACGCGCGGATCGCGTTCGGCACGCCGCTCTTCAGCACGTTGAAGGTATCGACCAGGAGCACCGCATTGGTCGGGAAAATCTCGCAGTAGGTGCGGAACGCCTCGTACTCCGTCTTGAACATCTGCACCCACGCGTGCGCCATCGTGCCGCCGGCGGGTACGCCGTACGCCATATCGGTCAGGGCACAGGCGGTACCGTGACAGCCGCCGACATACGCGGCGCGCGCCCCGGCAATCGCGCCGTCGGCGCCCTGCGCGCGGCGGGAGCCGAATTCGAGAACCGTGCGCCCCGCGGCGGCTCGGACGATGCGGTTCGCTTTCGTCGCAATCAGCGACTGGTGATTGAGCGTCAGGAGCAGATACGTCTCCATGAGCTGCGCCTCAATCGCGGGCGCGCAGACGGTCAGAATCGGCTCCCCGGGGAATACCGGCGTCCCCTCCGGCACGGCGTAGATGTCACCCGTGAAGCGGAAGTGGCGGAGGTAGTCGAGGAAGTCCTCGTCAAACAGGTTCTTGCCGCGCAGGTACGCGATGTCCTCCTCCTCAAAATGCAGGTCGCGGACGTATTCCACCACGCGCGCGAGCCCTGCCGCGACGGCAAAGCCGCCCCCGTCGGGAATGTCGCGGAAGAAGACGTCGAACACCGTCCGACGGCGGTAGTAGCCGGTCTTGAAGTACCCGTAACTCATCGTAAACTCGTAGAAATCCACCAGCATCGCCGGGTTCATGTGCGCGCTTGCCATAATAACCTCATCTCCGCCGCGTCGCGGCGTTTTTCTCCATTGTAACACGCGCCGCCCGCGGGGTCAAGTCAAAGCGGGAAATCGGGCGACATCCGCCCGCCGAAATATTTGCGGAATCGCGACGCTACGTTTATAAGATGTTCACAAACGCTCCTTATAATAAAGAGCAAAAATCAAATGAAACGAGAACCTGCTATGCTGACTTTACATGATATCCGTAAAGATTACGGCACCGACGCGGACACCGTCCACGCGCTCCGCGGCGTGACCCTGCATTTCCGCCCGCACGAGTTCGTGGCAATCCTCGGCCCCTCCGGGTGCGGGAAGACCACGCTCCTCAATATCATCGGCGGGCTCGACCATTATACGTCGGGCGACCTCGTCATCGGCGGCGTCTCGACCAAGGAATACCGCGACCGCGACTGGGACGCCTACCGCAACCACCGCGTGGGCTTCATCTTCCAGTCGTATAACCTCATTCCGCACCAGAGCGTGCTCGCCAATGTCGAGCTCGCCCTGACGCTCTCCGGCGTCTCGCGCGCGGAGCGCCGCGAGAGGGCGACCGAGGCGCTCGCCCGTGTCGGGCTCGCCGACCAGGTGAAGAAAAAGCCGAACCAGATGTCCGGCGGACAAATGCAGCGCGTCGCCATCGCGCGGGCGCTCGTGAACGACCCCGAGATTGTCCTCGCCGACGAGCCGACGGGCGCGCTCGATACCGCCACCTCCGAGCAGATCATGGGGATCCTCTCGGACATCGCCGACCGCAAGCTCATCGTCATGGTGACGCACAACCCCGATCTCGCCGAGCGCTATGCGACGCGCATCATCCGCGTCCTCGACGGGCAGGTCGTCTCCGACTCGAACCCGTATGACGGCGTGTCGGAGGAGCCGGCGGCAGAAGAAACGGCGGCGGTTTCGGCGGAGGAAACTGCACAGGAGAGCCCCGCGGTCACAGCCGCCGAGGGCAAGCCGCGGAGAGGGAAAGCCAAAAAGGCAAAGAAGCAGAAGACCTCCATGTCGTTCTTCACCGCGCTGTCCCTCTCGCTCAACAACTTAATGACCAAAAAGACGCGCACCTTCCTCACCTCCTTCGCGGGGTCGATCGGAATCATCGGGATCGCGCTGATTCTCGCACTGTCGAACGGAATCAATATTTTCATCGACAAAGTACAGGAAGATACGCTGTCCTCCTATCCTGTCGAGGTGACACGGGAGACGATGGATCTCTCGGCGATGCTCTCGGCGTTCTCCGGGGCGGGGAAGGACGATTTTCAGCCGGAGGACGGGTATATCTACTCGAACGACCAGCTGACCGGATTCACCAACGCTATCCTCGAGGGGTACCGGGAAAATGATCTCGTGGCGTTCCGCAAGTATATCGAGAGCGACGCGAGCCACCTCCGCGACCACGCGACGGTGCAATACCGCTACAGCGTGAAGCCGCAGATGTATTACGAAAAAGAGGACGGCACGTATCTCGCCGTCAATCCGTCCGAGGTGATGACGACGCTCTACAAGTACTTCGGCATGAGCAGTTCCGCCATGTCCGTGAACGTGTGGAGTGAAATGATCGACAACCGGGAGCTGCTCGAAAGCCAGTACACCGTCCTCGCCGGTGCGTGGCCGACGAACTACAACGAGGTGGTGCTCGTCGCCGACAAGAATCATCAGATCTCCGACCTCGCGCTGTACGCGCTCGGGCTCAAAAACCCGGACGATCTCATGCGGATGCTTTCGGGCGAAAAGGTGGAATCGACGGAGGTCAAGTGGGCGTTTGAGGATCTGATCGGGCTGACCTACCGCTGCATTGTTGCGGCAGACTACTACCGTTACGACGAGGCGACGGGCACCTATCGCGACCTGCGGAAAGACAACGGCAACGCCCTCACGGGTGTCATCAATCGCGTCGGGACGGAGGTCAAGGTCGTCGGTATCGTTGCGGCGAATCCGGACGCGACGGCGACCTCGATCAGCGGGGCGGTCGGCTACACGTCGGCGCTGACGCGCTACGTCATCGACCGCGCGACGGAAAAGAACGCGGACGGGACCGACCGCTATCCGATCGTTGCCGCGCAACTGGCGAACCCGACCTTGGACGTCATCGAGGGCAAACCGTTCTACGAAGCCGATACCTCTACGACGTCCGAAAAGGCGGCGAAGCTCCTCGCGTGGCTCGAAAACCCCGCGACCACCGACAAGGAGGTCGCGGCACAGTACGAGGAGAACCTCGAGGACATTCTGCTCATGCAGATGCTGCGGGAGAACCTGCCGCTTGCCATGGTCAAGACCGGGGAGCAACTGACAAATGAGGTCAGCGAGATGTTCGACACCGACGCGGCGCTGTTCTCACGGGTCAAGCGCGAGATTGAGCGCGCGGGGTACACCACGGACGAATCCGGCGGGTTTACAAGCAAGGAGCAGGTCCTCGCTCTCATGGGATACGATCTGACGCTTGCCAGGATGGTGTGGGCGTTCGTGAAGACGCTCGCGAACGGGGCGTATGACACCCGGCTCGCGGAGACGCGGGCGACGCTCGCCACCATGGACGAGGCGGAGAAGGCGAACGCCTACCGCACCTATGCAATCGGTGCGGACGAAGCCACGCAGGCGAGCCTGTGGGACACCCGCCTGAAGTCCACGACGTCGGGCAGCACCTATCGCGACAACTGCCGTCTCATCGGCATCACGAACATCGACGACCCGTCGGCGATCTACCTCTATCCGAAGTCGTTTGACGACAAGGACGCCATCTCCCGTGAAATCGACGCCTACAACGCGGCGAACAAGAACAGCGAAATCACCTACACCGACTATATCGGCATCATGCTGAATTCCGTCTCGACAATCCTGAACGTCCTTACGTATGTGCTGGTGGCGTTCGTGAGCATTTCGCTGGTGGTCTCCTCCATCATGATCGGAATCATCACCTATATCTCGGTGTTGGAACGGATTAAGGAAATCGGAATTCTGCGCGCCATCGGCGCGTCGAAGCGCGACGTGTCGCACGTGTTCCTCGCGGAGACGCTCATCGTCGGCTTTATCGCCGGAATGCTGGGGATTCTGGTGACGCTGGTGCTGACCGTGCCGGTCAACATGATCATCCGCTCGCTCTCCGGTTTCACGAGCATCGGTGCCCGTCTGCCGCTCCTCGGCGCGGTGTTGCTCGTGCTCATCAGCATGGCTTTGACGTTGATTGCGGGGCTGATACCGGCGCAGATAGCGGCGAAAAGGGAGCCCGTCGTAGCCCTCCGCTCGGAATGACGGCTCCGGAATAACGGCGCGCTTTCCGCGCTCTCGCAGGTCGCCGTATGAGATACGGCTTCCCCTTGAGAATCGCGAAAATCGCACCATTCTTCCGCGGCGCCGGGGTGGGGAAGAAGGCGGAACGCTTTCCGCGCTCTCGCAGGTCGCCGTATGAGATACGGCTTCGGGTCGCGATCAACGAAAATCGCACCATTCTTCCGCGGCGTCGGGGTTGGGAAGAAGGCGGAACGCTTTCCGCGCGGTTGGCGCCGGGGGAAGCAACATGAATCCTCTTTATCGGAATGACCGGTATTTTATCACGACACGGGAGCCGCGCCGAAATGGCGCGGCTCCTTTTGCCGTGGGGGAGGCGGGGGCAAGCGTCGGCGGGCGGTCGTGGTCAGTTATCGGGGGCGGACTTGGGAAAAAACAAAAGCGCGGCTTCCGGCAAGGTGAAAAGTCGGGCGGTGTTTGGACAAGGTGGCGGGAAACGGCGCCATGCGTTTGGGCAGGTTGAAAGAAAAAATATCGTTTTTTCGGGCGGTGCGATGGTGACGGGGTG
>SFZB01000101.1 GCA_004558975.1 bacterium | reverse complement strand
TCGAGAGGGCGACGGGATACCGGCGCTTTCGAGAGACACTCTTTCTTGTAGGGCGAAAGAACGGCAAGAGTACGCTCCTCGCGGCTCTTGCGCTCTATATGCTCGTCGCAGACTACGAGGGCGCGGCGGAGATTTACTCCGTAGCGACCAAGAAAGACCAAGCGAAAAAGACGCTCACAGAGGCCGTAAACATGGTGAAGCAGAGCCCGGAGCTCTCCGCCATTCTCAAAAAGCGCCGCAACGACATTTACTTTCCGGCGACGGCCTCCAAGTTCGAGGCGTTGGCCTCGGACTCGAATACCCTCGACGGCCTCAACTCTCACGCCGTCATTATCGACGAGCTCCACGCTATCCGCGACCGCAATCTCTACGAGGTTATGAAGCAATCGACCTCGAGCCGCCGACAGCCGCTTGTGATTATGATTACCACGTCCGGCACGGTGCGCGAGTCTGTTTTCGATAACCTTTACGGCTACGCTTGCGAGGTCGCCGACGGGCAGACTCCCGACGAGCGTTTCCTCCCCGTGCTCTACGAGCTCGACAAGCGCGAGGAGTGGACAGACCCGACGGCATGGATAAAGGCAAATCCCGGCCTCGGGACGATAAAGCAATATACCACGCTCGCCGACTTCGTGGAGCGAGCAAAGAAAAATCCCGAGGACTTGCCCGGCGTTCTCTGCAAGGATTTCAACGTCAAGGCGACCGGCGCGGCCTCGTGGCTCTCCTATGAGGACGCAGTAAACGAGGCCACATTCAAGCCCGAGGAGGTCTATAACACCTACGCTATCGGCGGGTGCGACCTCTCCGCGACGACCGACCTAACGTGCGCGACGCTGATTATCCGGCGCTCGTCCGACGATGAAATCGTGTACGTTTTTCAGCACTATTTCCTCCCTCAAAAGAAAATCGACCAGCTCGACGAGCACAACACGCAAGAAGCGCCATATAAGATTTGGGCGGAGCGGGGGCTCGTCACGATATGCGAGGGTACTCGCGTCGATTATTCGGCGGTGACGGCGTGGTACTGCCAAATGCGGGACGAGCTCAAGATAGACGCTTTCAAAATCGGCTACGACCGCGCTCTCGCCGGTTATTGGGTGGACGAAATGAAAGCGAACGGCTTTGAAATGTGCGCCGTTGCACAGGGGCCTTTTACATGGTCGCAACCTATGAGGGAGCTCGGCGCGGCGCTCGCCGATAAGAAAGTCAATTACAACAAAAATCCCGTTTTGCTTTGGTGCTTGACGAACACAGGCGTTAAAAAAAGCGGCGTGAACAACATTCAGCCCGTCAAGATTTCCGAAAAGCGCCGTATCGACGGCATGGTATCCCTCCTCAATGCGTGGGTTATCTATGTGCGGGATTACGAGGACTATATGTATTTAGTGGGGTGAAAAAATGGCAAAGAGAGGGCTCTTTCAATCTATTTTCGGGGGCAAGAGCGAGAAAAATAAAGATTTCCACGCATACAAGCTCTTGAGCTCGTGGGAGTCTACTTTCGTACCGTATTCCGGGAATATGTGGGATATTAACACGGTACGCTCCGCCGTGGACGCTTTCGCCCGCCGAGCCTCGACCGCACAGCCGCGCCACGTTCGGCAGTCGGCAGAGACGACGGTCGCGGTAAACGACTATATCGACCGCATTTTGCAGTTCCGGCCTAATCCGTACATGACGGCGGCGGACTTCTATTACAAGCTCGCCGCGCAGTACAAGGTATATAACAACGCGATAGCGTACCCGGTTTTTGATGAAACAGGCCGTTTGACGGCGGTCTACCCTATCAACGCACAGTATTTCGAGCTCCTCGAGTACATGGGTACGCTCTATTGCCGGTTTACCTTTGCGACGGGTGCAACGTACATTTGCGAATATTCCCGGATTATCCACGTCCGGCGGCATTTCCTCGAGCACGATATTTTCGGCGACGGAAACAAGCCGCTCGATACAGCACTCAAGACAGCGAATACGCTCAATCAGAGCATGAGCAAGTTTGCCGAGCTCGTCGCGGTTATCCGGGGTATTTTGAAAGTCTCGAACGCCGTCAAGACGGAGGACTTAAACCGCCGCAGAGACGACTTTATCCGGGACAACCTCCGTATGGAGAACAACGGAGCGGGCGTTATCGTCACGGACGCGAAATACGACTATACGCCTATCACAGACAAGGCGAAATCGCCCCGTTTTTCCGCCGCCTCTCGCAAGCGTTCTCGAATGTGCTCTTTACCGAGCGGGAGTTCGGGTACGGAAACCGTATCGTCTTTTCCGCGAACTCCGTCCAGTTTGCGACGCTCCCGGAAAAGGTCACGGCGGCAAAGTTCTTGACGGAAATCGGCGCGGCGACGCTCGACCAAATCTTGACTATGTTCGATATGCCGACCATCGGCGGCGAGGAGGGCGCGCGCCGCGTCCAAACGCTGAACATGGTAAACGCAAAGCTCGCAGACAAATACCAGACCGGCGGAAATACGCCGCCGGACGACACTACGCCGCCCGGGGAGCCAACCGGCGGGAAAGAGGAGGGTTAGGCTATGGCTATCAAACAGGGGCGCGAGTATCGCGCTTTGCAGGACTTTAGCCTCGTTCCGAGGGACGAGGGCTCGAAAGAATACCGGGTACGCGGTACGGCTATCGTATTCAATTCGCCTACGGTGCTATGGGAGTGCGACGGCGTGGAATACAAGGAAATTATCGACCGTCACGCTTTCGACGAGTGCGATATGTCCGACGTGATTTTCAACTACAACCACGGCGGAAAGGTCGTCGCTCGCCT
>SFZB01000100.1 GCA_004558975.1 bacterium | reverse complement strand
CCGACCGGTACGAGGCGCGCAACGGCGCCCTCCGGTCGATCGCCCGCCGCCGCGACCTTGCGGACGGCGACGTCGCCGCGCTCATGTCCTACGTGAAGTCCCGCGGCGGATCTCTCCGCCCCGGGCGCGAGGCCGCGCTCAGGAACGACGTCCTCAACCTCCTGCGCAACCAGCGGAACGTCCCCGAGGGGCTCGTCGGGCTTCTCCTCGGCATCGCCGCCGACGGAGGGCGGGACTCGGCTCTCGTCGACTACGCCTTCCAGCATCTCGGGGCGCTCCAGCACGACATCGCCGACGACGCCGTCCGCACGCGCGTCCGCGCGGCGTTCGTCCGCGCGGCGAAGGACGTCGGACGGCCCTTTGCCGGGACCGCGCTCTACTCCCTTGCCGACGCGCCCCGTCCGACGCCGGACGGGGACGCCGAGCTTAGGCGGCTGACGCTTGCGCTTCTCGCCCCCGGGGCTCATCCGCTCGCGCGGCTCTCGGCCGTCCAGCTCGCAGGCGAGCGCGGCTACCGCGAGGCGCTTCCGGCGGTCTGCGGCATCCTGACTGGCGACCGGCGCGACGCCGTCCAGGACATCGCGGCGGTCAGGGCCCTCGGACTGATCGGCGAAGCTCCCGACGCGGCGCTCGTCAGGGCCGCGCTCAATAAGGGCGGCTCGCGCCTCCGTCCCGCCGCCGAGACGGCGCTGAAGCGCATCGCGGAGCGCGAGGGAGGTGCGGTGAAGTGGGAACGGGGAGGGACTGACCCCGGTGAATATGTCGCAGTGAATATGTCGTGTTGCCGGGCGTTCAAAGTTAGACAGGTTGGAGCGAGCAAAGTTAGACAGTTGTGATTGAGGTATTGGCAGGTAAAGTGGCGAGAGGTTTTGTTTTTGCTGGATTATCTGGTTTCGGTGTCTAACTTTGATCGCCCGACGGGTTTTGCTGGTGTGTTGTCCACGCCCCTGCGATGGCACGGCACAGCGGGGAGAAGGCCGTCCCCGCAGGGGCGGCGCGAAGCGCCGAGGCCGACGAACCGCTGTGCCGTGCCATCGTGAATGTCTCCCGCTTGCAGGTTGCCCGAGACGTTGAGATAATCGCTGGATGAAGAACCAGCAACTCTATTCGCGACTCGCGCCCGAAGCGGTCGAGCGCGTCATCAGAAGATTCAACGACCGTGAACTGACGATGCAGGAGGCCATGGCTGCCCTCAGCGTCAGCCGCGCTCAGGTCTACAACCTCCGGACGCAGTGGCTTGCCGCAGGAAAGAAGGCGTCCTTCCTCGGTGCGGCTGGCGGCGACCGCAAGTCGGCCTGGCCGACGGCGTGCGTCGAGGAGCAGAAGACGCTCATCGAGGCGTCGAAGGACGACGGCCCGAACTTCGAGCTCTACGCCGACGAGCTGGCGCGCAAACACGAATTCGTGCGCGACCGCTCGAGCGTCAGGAAGTTCTGCGAGAAGAACCTCATGACGCTCATGCGCAGCACGTTCCCGGTCGAGCGCAAGAAGCCGGACAACCGCTATCGTCGCTGGGAGGCCGAGTCTTACGGAGAGGTCTACCAGCACGACTCGACGCCACGACACATCTGGGGAGCCGACGGCGCGAACCAGAGCATCATCCTCTCGCTTGACGATGCCACGCGCCAGATCACGGCGCATCGTGTCTGCGAACGCGAGAACCTGCTCGAACACTACGCCATGCTCGAGCCCTCGTTCCTGCGCTACGGCATGCCGGAGGCGTTCTACACGGACGGATTCACGCTCTTCGGCCACGAGGGCGAGGACCTCTGCACCCAGTTCGGGCGCATGTGCCGCGCGTTCGGCATCAACCACATGATAGCCCCGACGCCGGAGGCAAAGGGCAAGATCGAGCGGGCGATGCGCACGTTCCAGCACAGGATCGTCGTCACGCTCAAGGCGGCGGGCGTGGACAACGAGGCGCGGGCCAACGTCCTCGCGGGCGAGCACATCGCGTTCTGGAACAGGACGCACACGAACGAGGAGACCGGCGAGATTCCCGACGTGCGGGCGCAGCGTCTTGTCGCGGAGGGACGCAACCGCCTCCGTCCCGTTCCGAACGAGAAGGTCCTTCGCCTGTTCCTGTCAAGGCACGTTCCCCGCAAGGTCGAACTCGGCTGCCGAATCGACTTCATGGGGCGGAAGTGGCGGATCGCAAAAACGCTGAAGAAGACCGTGTGGCTCGCGATTCGTCCCGAGAACCGTGGCTTCTACGTCCTTGAGGAACGTCCCGATCCGACAAACCCTGTCGTGCCGCGCATTCTTCTGGCTCATCGGTTCTGAACAGGTGCCCGGCTTCGATGCCGCGAGCTGCCGGGCGCGGCATCGAAGCATTGACGCATCGGAGAGGGAGGATTCGGGAGCACGATTGCCAGGCCAATGGGATATCGCCTGGAAATCAACGGCTCCGCGTCCTTTACGGTTGGAAAGGGTGTCTAACTTTGCTCGCCCGAAGCTGTCTAACTTTGCTCGCTCCAAAAGTCTAACTTTGAACTTCGGCCAACAGTGATCTTAAGATTTACTTGCAACAACCGCGGGGCATAGCCTGTTTTTGGTATAATATGCCTTGGCTTCGGGCTTGTGTTTAAGGTCACAAATTGTGACCTTAAAGGAAGGGTGATAAAGATGGGAAATGCTTTGGTTACAATTCCCGAAGGGGATGTAGATGTACAGCGGCGAATTCGGACGGTTCGCGGCGTTCAGGTCATACTTGATCGCGACTTGGCCTTGTTGTATGAAGTGGAAACAGGGCAGCTGAATCGGCATGTGAAACGCAACATGGATCGGTTTCCGTCTGATTTCATGTTTCAGCTGACGAAAGACGACGTTGAAAACTTGAAATGCCAATTTGGCATATCAAGTTGGGGCGGTGACAGACATTTGCCCTATGCCTTTACCGAGATGGGGGTGGCGATGTTGAGCGGAATCTTGCGCTCCAAGACAGCCGTGCTTGTGAACATTCGCATCATGCGGGCGTTCGTTGCAATGCGCCGTGCGCTGGCTTCGATGGCTCCGGTTCTGTCGCCGGTTGAATCTGCCGAACGCCGACTGCTGATACAAGAGGACGCACAACAACGCAACGAGGAGCGGTTTGAAAAGATTTTCGACGCGATGCAGGACAAGAA
>SFZB01000004.1 GCA_004558975.1 bacterium | reverse complement strand
GACACTCCTGCATCTCGCCGGGGGGCGCGGGGGTTTTACCTTCCCGGGGAGCCTGATCGGGCTTATCATCGCTTACGTCACGGGGGTTCTCGCCGCGTTTTTCATTCCCTCGCCGCGCTGGGGGCAGGGGCTCGCGCAGCGCGCGGGCGGCGGGAGGTTCGCCTCGTTCTTTTTCCCCGCGCTCCTGCCGGCCCTCGTCAACACGTTCGTGATCTCGCTCGTCATGACGGTGTATCAGGTGGGGTTCGTCGCGCGGGCGGGGGCGGTCGCGTGCCTTGTCGCGTTCCTGCAGCCGTTTCTGCCCTTGACGCTGATCGCGTTCCTTGTCGCTTCCGTGTTCGCGCGACCGCTGGACGCACTCGCAAAACGTCTGACGCACTTTCCCCCCGCGGGCGATGCACCCGCCGGGGCGGACGATCCCGAAACCGAGGAGGCTCCGCATGAAGATTGACCGTATTAAGATTTCCGGCGTCGCGCCCGACGTGCTCGGGTTCGCCTTTGCGCCGCTGTCCGTCTCGTGGCGGGTCGTCGACCCGGAGGCGGAGGCGGTGACGGAGACGCTCATCGAGCTCTCGCGCGACCCCTCTTTTCTCACCGTGGACTATGCCAAGCGGGGGAAACTGAGCGCCGCCGGAGAGCCGCTCGACTGCGCGCTCCTGCCGCGCACGCGCTACTATCTGCGCCTGACTGTGACGACGGACGACGAGACGACGGCGGTCGGTACGCCCGTTTCGTTCGAGACGGGAAAGCGGAACGAACCCTACGGCGGGGCATGGATCGCGCCCGCGGCGGGCGACGACTGCCACCCTGTGTTCCTGCGCCGTTTCCGTATCACGAAACCGGTTTCGCGCGCCCGTGCCTACCTCTTCGCCGCAGGCGTTTACGAAGTGCGTCTCGACGGGGTGAAGTGCGGTGACGAATACCTCGCGCCTTACTTCAACGACTACCGTTTCGCCCTGCAGGTCTCGACCTACGCGCTCGACCTCACGCCGGGGGCGCATACGCTCGCCGTCGCCGTGGGGCGCGGCTGGTACCGCGGGCGCTTCGGGCTGGACGGGGGCAGGGAGGACACCTGGGGCGACCGTTCCGCCCTCATCGGGGAAGTCCATATCGATTACACCGACGGGAGCCGTGAGGTGCTTCTGACCGACGGGGCATGGGTCTATGCCCCGGACGATACGACCCTCTCCGGCATCTACGACGGCGAGGACGTCGACCGCACGCGGTTTTCGGAAGGGCGCCCCGAAAAGCCGGTCGAGTGCCTTCCCGACGGGGGGAACCTCATGCGGGGGCATCTGACCGACCGCTTCTCGCCGCCGCTCCGCGTGGTGGAGACGTTCCCCGTGCGAGAGGTCATTTCGACCCCCCGCGGGGAAACCGTCCTCGACTTCGGGCAGAACTTCGCCGGGTTCGTGCGTTTCCGCTGTCGCGCGCCGCGCGGCACCAAAGTGACGCTGGACTTCGGAGAGGTCTTGCAGGACGGTTGTTTTTACAATGACAATTACCGCACGGCGCGCGCCCGGTTCACGTTCGTCGCCGGGGGCGACGAAGAGTGGGTGGAACCGCGCTTTACCTACTGCGGCTTCCGCTATGTGCGCGTCACGGGGCAGGGAAACCCCGAGCCCGCCGATTTTCTCGGCTGCGCCCTGTCGAGCGAAATGGACGATACGCTCGATTTTAAGACCGGGCACAGGGGAATCAACCGCCTGCTCGAAAACGTGCGGTGGGGCATGCGCTCCAACTTCGTCGATATGCCGACCGACTGCCCCCAGCGGGACGAGCGGCTCGGCTGGACGGGCGACGCGCAGGTGTTCGCCCCGACCGCGTGCTACCTCGCGGACACGCGCGCATTTTATGAGAAGTTCCTTGCCGAGGTGCGCCGCGCGCAGGTGACGATGGGCGGGGCGGTACCGAACTACCTGCCCTCCTTCGGATTCCTCGCCGGGACGTCGAGCGTGTGGGGGGACGTCGCGACATTCCTGCCGCACACCCTGTACCGGCAGTACGGCGACCGGGAGGCGCTCCGCCGCCACTATCCGATGATGCGCGACTGGGTGGACTATATCACCCGCACCGACAGGGAGAACGGCGAGCGGCATCTGTTCGCGACCGGGTTCCACTTCGGCGACTGGCTCGCGCTCGACGGCGTGACCGAACAGTCCATGAAGGGCGGGACGGACGACACCTACCTCGCGTCGCTCTACTATATGCAGTCGGCGAAATACGTCGCCGAGGCGGCGGAGGTGCTGGGATATGCCGAGGACGTCGCCGCTTACACGGCGCTGGCGGAAAAGATCCGCGCGGCGATCCTTGACGAATACTTCACCCCCGCGGGGCATCTGTCCGTTACGACCCAGGCGGGGTACCTGACCGCGCTCCGCTTCGGCGTGTGGCGCGACAAAGATGTTTTGCTCCGCGACCTGGAAACGCGGCTCCGCCTTGACCGTTACCGCATCCGTTGCGGTTTCGTCGGCGCGCCGACGATGTGCAAGACGCTCGCCGACGCCGGGCTCGGGCGGCTCGCGTACCGGTTTCTCCTGCGGGAGGACGCCCCGTCGTGGCTCGCGTGCGTGAACCTCGGTGCGACGACGATCTTTGAGCGGTGGAACTCGCTCCTGCCGGACGGGCATATTTCCGGCACGGGCATGAACTCGCTCAACCACTATGCCTACGGGTCGGTCGCGGAGTTCCTCGTTACGGGCGCCGCGGGGCTGACGCCGCTCGCCCCCGGATTCTCGCGGGCGCGGATTGCGCCGCTCCCCGACGTGCGGCTCGGGTACGTCGACTGTACCTACCGCTCGGCGTCGGGCGACTGGCACGTCGCGTGGCGCATCACGAAAGAGGGGCGCATCGACCTCACCGTCGGCGTGCCGCTCGGGTGCGAGGCGGAACTCACCCTGCCGGGGACAGACAGACACCTGACGCTCACCCCCGGGGTCTATCACGAGGTGTACACACCCGACGGGGACATTCTGTGTCTCTATGACCCCGATACCCCCCTGGACGAGGCGTTCCGCGACGGGCGCGTCGCCAAAATCCTTGCAGAACGGGTACCGGCTTTCGCCGGGGTCGCCGCCGGGGAGGAGGCAGGGTCGGTAACGCTCTCCATGCTGAAGAGCATGCACTATATTCCGCATGACCCGGCGGCGCTCGACGCGGCGCTCGCCGAGATCTACGCGCTCCATATCGAGGAGGTACCGAACACATGAAATTTGCGATCGTAGCCGCCGCCGGACGCTCCGGGCGGCACATCACCGAGGAGGCGCTCCGCCGCGGGCATAAAGTCACCGCGTTTGTGCCGAGCGTCGACGAATACCGCGGGGCGGTGCCGGAGGGCATCACCGTGCGGGAAAAGACGATACTGGATTTGACGCGCGAGGATCTTGCCCCGTTTGACGCCGTGATCGACTGCTTCGGCGTGTGGCGCGAGGAAGAGGGGGATCTCCACACCGAGACGCTCCTGCACCTCGCGGGGTGCCTCTCCGGCACGGGGGTGCATCTGCTCGTCGTCGGCGGCGCCGGCGGGCTCTTTACCGACGGGACGCACACCCGGCACTTCCATGAGACGCCCGGGTTTCCCGCCGACACGCGCGCGGTCAGCGCGGCGCAGGCGCGTTCCTATGAGGCGCTCACGCACACCGACCTCGCCGCGTACACCTATCTCGCGCCGAACGGGCTGTATCTGCCCGACGCGCCGCGCACCGGGAAGTACGTCCTCGCGGGCGAGGAGATCGTCCCGAACCCCGGCGCCGTGCCGCCCTTGCACTTCGTCTCCTACGCCGACCTTGCCGTGGCGATGATTGACCTCGCCGAGGCGGGCGGGAGGGGGCGCCGTCGGCTCTCGGTCTACCATGACGAAGCCGCGGACGCAGAAGCGACCGACAGAACCAAAGCATCGGGGGAACACCCCGGGGCGCCGGGCGGCGCCGAAACCACAGGCGGGGAGGTATCTCAGCGATGAGCGGTTACAAGGGCATTATTTTTGACCTGGACGGTGTGCTGTGCCACACCGACGAATACCACTACCTCGCGTGGAAGGCGCTCGCCGACAAAATCGGCGTCCCTTTCGATCGTCAGGTAAACGAGCGTCTGCGCGGCGTCTCGCGCATGGAGAGCCTGGACATCATTCTCGAGCGCGCGACGCGCTCCTATACCGACGCCGAGAAGGCGGCGCTCGCGACCGAAAAGAACGAAATGTACCGGGGGTTCCTCGCAAAAATGACGCCGGACGACCTGCCGACGGGGGTCGGAGAGACACTCGCGACGCTCCGCGCGCGCGGGTATCGGCTCGCGATCGGCTCCTCCTCGCGCAACACGCCCCTGATTACGGAGCGGCTCGGAATCGTTTCGGCGTTTGATGCCGTCGCGGACGGGAACGAGATCACGCATTCCAAACCCGACCCCGAGGTCTTTCTCCTCGCGGCGGAGAAACTGAGGCTCGCCCCCGCCGACTGCCTTGTCGTCGAGGACGCCGAGAGCGGCGTCAGCGCCGCCATCGCCGGCGGTTTCACCGCCGCGGGCATCGGCTCCGCGAAGGACGACCCGCGCGTGACCTATCGGCTGGACGCGCTCTCTGACCTCACGGCGCTACTGCCGTGAGAAGTGTCAGCAAAAGTTGACTTTCGCCGCGTGCTCGGCAGACATCGGGCGGACGAAAAGGAACACAAAAGCGGCAACCGTCACGACAAAGCCATCACGACAAAAAGCGGAAACCTTACAAACAGAAAGACAAACAGAAAAACAAACAGAAAGCGGAGTGCCCGTCGGGCACTCCGCTTTGCATTGGGTTACATGAGATTGTATTGGATTGGATTAGGTTACATTGGGTTGCGTTGCGATCGTGTCGGATTGTTTCGCCGCTTTTGAAAAGGGGCTCGCAAATCAGCGCTGCGAGAGGACGTCCTTTTCATACTGCTTGACGTCGGCGAGCCATGCGTCGCGCACCGGTACGCCCATCTGTTCGCAGTAGTAATCCCACACGGCGCCGAACGGATAGGACTTGAGTTCCTCGACGAGCGCGAGACGGGTGGTGTAGTCGCCCTCGACCTCAATCTTCTTCAGCGTTTCGGTCGGCTCGAGGTAGGCTTTGAGCAGCGCCTTGCACATATTGCGTGTGCCGATGACCCACGCCGCCACACGGTTGATAGACGCGTCGAAGTAGTCGAGCCCGATGTGCGTGCGCTCGACGAGGTTCGTGCGGACGAGCGCCTGTGCGATGGCGTTCAGTTCATCGTCGAGAATGACCACATGGTCGGAGTCCCAACGGACGGGGCGGGAGACGTGCAGGAGCAGTTCCTTCGTGTAGAGGAGCACGGACGAGATCTTGTCCGAGATGACCTCGGTCGGGTGGAAGTGACCGGCGTCGAGGCAGTACGCGATGCCGCGGGACATGGCGTAGCCGTAGGAGAATTCATGGGAGCCGACGGTGTAGGACTCGGCACCGATGCCGAACACCTTGGATTCCAGCGCGTCGATATGGTACTTCGGGTCGACCGGCACGGACAGCACTTCGTCGAGGGCGGTCATCATGCGGTAGCGGGGCGCCTCGCGGTCGACGGGGATATCTTTGTATCCGTCGGGGAACCACAGGTTCATCACCGACTTGGTGCCGAGGGATTTCCCGAAGTATTCGGAGATCTTGCGGCTCGCCTGGCAGTGCTTCACCCAGAAGTCGCGCACCGTCTTATCGGGCGAGGAGATGGTGAAGCCGCTCGCCGCCATGGGGTGGGAGAAGCAGGTCGGGTTGAAGTCCAGCCCGAGGCCGCGCTCTTTTGCCCAGTCCACCCACGTCGCGAAGTGACGGGGCTCGAGATCGGTGAGTTCCACCTTCTCATCGGTGTCGGCGTAGATGGCGTGCAGGTTGACGCGGTGCTTGCCGGGGATCATCTTCATGGCGAAGTCCATGTCGCGGCGCAGTTCTTCCGCCGTGCGGGCTCTGCCCGGGTAGTTGCCCGTCGTCTGGATCCCGCCCGAGAGCGCCACGTCCGGGGTCAGGAACCCGAGGACGTCATCGCCCTGCCAGCAGTGTATGGAGATCGGAATTTTCTTTACCGCTTCGATGGCGGCGTCGGTGTCGACGCCCATTTCACGGTAGATGGCTTTCGCCGCCTGATAACGCTCGTAAGTGGTCATGTGATAGGCTCCTTATCTGACAATATGCAATTTATGTTATTTTTTGATGACGCGCTGATAGGTTGCAAAGGCTTCGTCCCACGCGGCGGTGTCCTCCGGCTCATAGGTCGCGAGCGGGGTGGACGCCCCGATGACCTCGCGCGCCGCCTGCCAGGACGGAATCTCGCCGAGGGCAATCATCTGCACCGCGATGTTGCCCATGACGGTCGCCTCGGTCGGACCCGCGAGGACGGTCGCCCCCGTCGCCGCCGCCGTCATGCGGCAGAGGAGCGTGTCCTTGATGCCGCCGCCGAGCATATGAATGTGCGGATAGCGCACGCCGGTCATGCGGACGAGGTTCTCGAACGTGTACTTGTACTTCATCGCGAGCGACTGGTAGATACAGCGCATGATCTCGCCGCGGTTTTCGGGGACGGGCTGTCCGGTCTTCCTGCAGTATTCAAGGACGCGCCCGGGCAGATCCCCGGCGCTCTCGAACAGACGGTCGTCGACGTCGATGAAGGAGAGGAACGGTTTTGCGGCGAGCGCCTCGCGCTCGAGGTCGGAGAAGGAGACGTTTTCACCGCGGCGGATCCACTCGCGGCGGGATTCCTGAATCAGCCACAGCCCCATGATGTTCTTGAGGAAACGGATGGTGCCGCGGTAGCCGCCCTCGTTCGTGTATTGGACACGGGCGGACGTCTCGTTGATGAGCGGTTTTTCGAGTTCGGTGCCGAAGAGCGACCACGTGCCGCAACTGATATAGGCGAAGTCTCCGTGTGCGGGCGCCGCCGCGACGGCGGAGCCGGTATCGTGTGTGCAGACGGCGATGACGGGGATCTCCCCGACGCCGAGTTCCTCCGCCATGGCGGGGGTGATGCGCCCGTAGGTGTCGCCCGTTTCGATGAGTTCGGGCAAGACCGATGTCGGAATGCCGAGTTTTTCGAGGAGTTCGGTATCCCACTCACGCGTCACCGGGTTCAGGAAATTCGTGGTCGAGGCATTGGTGCGCTCGATACGCTTTTCCCCGGTCAGGAAATACGCGAAGAGGTCGGGAATCATCAGAATCTTGTCCGTCAGGGCGAGGAGCTCCGGCTCGTAGTGGGCAAGATAATAGAGCTGATAGAGGGTATTGAAGTGCATCGTCTGAATCCCGGTGCGGCGGTAAATCTCCTCTTCGGAGAGAATGCCGAACACTTCTTCCGGAATGTGATGCGTGCGCGCGTCGCGGTAGTGGACGGGGTTCGAGAGGAGTTTGCCGTTCTTCGCAATCAGCCCGAAGTCCACGCCCCAGGTGTCGATGCCGACGGCGTCGATATGCTCGCCCGCCGCGCGGAGTTTATAGAACGCCTGCTTGACCTCGAACCAGAGCCGGAGAATGTCCCAGTACATGGTGCCGGTCGCTGTCACCGTGTCGTTCTGGAAGCGGTGGATTTCCGTCATGGTCATTTTGCCGTTCTCGCATCTCCCGAGCATGGCTCTGCCGGAGGACGCGCCGAAGTCGAAGGCGAGTACCTGTTTCATAGTTGTCTCCTCTCGCGCCCGGCGGGGTGCGGACGCGCTCGTTTGTTTCTTCTATTGTACCATGACGCGCGCGCGCCTGTCAATGGGCGCGCGCGTTGTGAGGTGTGCGTTTTTTGTGGGGATTCTGTGAATTTTTGTTGCTTCCGTGACGGCGGCTGGGGCGTTCTCTGTACGTCGCGCCTGTCGCCCGGCAGTCAGGAGAAGAACACGCCTTTGACGAAAATCTCGATGCCGATACCGATGAGAATGAGCCCGCCGACAATGGTCGCGCGGCCGGCGAGGTGGGTGCCGAAACGCTTGCCGATATGGACGCCGAGAAAGCAGAGGAGAAAGGTCACGGCGCCGATGATGGCGGCGGAGAGCAGGGCGAGAGGGAAGGTGTAGTCCGCAATCGTGAACCCGACGGAGAGCGCGTCGATCGAGGTGGCGACCCCCTGCAGGAGCAGGGCGGCGACGGTCAGTTTTCCGCCGGACTTTCCGCCGGCGGCAGCGGTCACGCCGGTTTCGCCCTCGGCTGTCGCGCCGGTTTCATTTTCGGCGTCGGTCGCATTCGGGGCGCCTTTTAGGGCGGCGTCCTGTTGCAGGTCGCGAATGCCCTCGACGAGCATTTTCCCGCCGAGGAAAGCAAGGAGCGCGAGCGCAATCCACGGAATCCACGCGCGGAAAGCGTCAAAATATTCGGCGATCGTGTAGATGCAGACCCAGCCGATGAGCGGCATGGCAATCTGGAAGGCGGCGAACACACCGGCGATACCGCACACGCGCCCGGGGCGCATACCGGGATCCTCCAGCCCGTTCGCGAGCGAGACGGAGAACGCATCCATGGCGAGCGCCTCGCCGAGCAGAATACTGTTACAGATGAAAAGGAAGGACATGAGACACCTCACAAAACGGAATGGGGGGAGCCGGGGAGCCGAAAGACACCCGGACATAAAAAAATCGGGCGCGCAGGCGCCCGATTCAAACATCGCGCGCCACGGTCGCCGGGATACCCGGCAACAGGTGAACACGCGCAAGTCTCGTCATTTCAAGATCAGCCAGACCGGATGGTGGTCAGTATGTTGACTCATCTGCGCGCCGCGGCGCGCCGTCTACTCCCTCACGGTGAAGTGGTTTTATTCTACAGGATTCGACCGCGTTTGTCAAGGGGGGGAACGCGGACGGGGAAACGCCGCGACCTCGGTGCGGTGCCGCCGCACTTCGTCGGGCAAGAGCCTTTTCCCGCATCGGAGGGCGCGTAATACGGTTTTTCACGCATGAGTGGGGCACGCTGCCTTTTTATTTTGCGCGAGCGATAAAAACATCTAAAAAGGTTTTGGAGAGAGGGCGCGGGAGGGAACCTTTTCCTTAAAAAGGTTCCCTCCCGCAAAAAACGGTAGTTACCTATCGTTCTTCTCGCTCCGCGTCGGCGGTTACGCGTCGAGGAAGGCGGTGATGTCGGCGACGACTTCGTCGGCGCAGGCGTCGTTGAGAATCTCGTGTCTGCCGCCGGGGTAGAGGGTCAGGCGGACGTTTTCGTGCCCCGTCCGGCGGAGCTTCCGATACACTTTCGCGACGCCGCTGCCGTAACTGCCGACCGGGTCGTCCGAGCCGCTCACGAGCAGGATCGGGAGATCCTGCGGGATCGCGCGGAACCATGCGCGGTTATTGGCGCGGCGGTTCAGCGTCACGAGATCCTGCATCGCGGAGAGCGAGAAATGGAAGGTGCAGTACGGGTCGGCGGCATACTTCGCCCGGTGCGCCGCGTCGCGCGTCAGCCACGCGCGGGGGTCGCCGTCCGCCGCAAAGCGCTTGTTGTACGAGCCGAACGTCAGACGATCCACGAACGGGGAATACACCTTGCCCCCGCGGAATGCCCTGACCGTTTTAATGACCGCAAGCCCTATCCCGGACGCCGGGTGCGGTCCGCCCGTCCCCATCACAATGAGTTTATCGGGTCTGAGTCCGCGCGCGACTGCCACGCGCACGATGAACGACCCCATGCTGTGCCCCATGAGAACATAGGGTTTCCCCTCGAGCGGGTACGCCGCCTTCACCGACGCCGCATACACGCCCACGTCGTCCGCGAGCCGCTGCCAACCGTCCTTGTCTGCAATATAGCCGAGCTCCTCCTTGCCCGCCGCCGTGTAGCCGTGCCCGAGGTGGTCGTAGCCGAACACGAGGAACCCGCGTTCCGCGAAATGCCGCATGAAAGGGTCATAACGGCGAATGTGCTCCGTCATGCCGTGCACGACGTGCAGATACCCGACGGGTTCCCCCTCCGGCAGATAGATCTGCCCCCAAAGGGTGTGTATGCCGTCCGAGGACGGAACCTTGTATTCCTTGACGGTGATTGCCATAACAGTCTCCTTCTTCGGTGAAATAGAGAGGGTTACCCCCCGGAAACGGGAAAAACCCCCGGTCGGAACCGGGTGAGCAGGGCGGGGCGGACGTCGCCTGGCGGCCAAAACACCCGCGCGCGACCGCCGGTCGCCCCTACAAGTAAACGGTTGCCCTTGCAAACAAACGGTTACCGCGCGCAGTCTGCGGACGCGTGCGTCGCGGGTGTGTATCGGGTTTCAGAGACGCGGGGACATTTCCTTTATGATTCCGTGAACGCGCGCGTCGCGGCAACGGCGCGGTGCCAGCCGGAGAGGCGTTTCTCGCGCTCCTCGCGCTTCATCTCGGGGGAGAACACGCGGTCGCGTTTTAAGACCCCCGCAATATCGTCCGTGTCACGGTAGAAGCCGACCGCGAGCCCTGCGAGCAGGGCGGCGCCGAGGGCGGTCGCCTCGCGCGTCCGCGGGAGCAGAACCCGCAGGTTCGAGATGTCCGACTGGAACTGCATGAGCAGTCCGTTCGCGCTCGCGCCGCCGTCCACGCGGAGCAGGTTCGGGCGGCGACCCATGTCGTTTGCCATGGCGGCGATGACGTCCTCCGTCTCGTAGGCAATCGCCTCAAGGGCGGCGCGAATGACGTGGTGACGCGTGACGCCGCGGGTCAGCCCCACAATCGCGCCCGTCGCCTTGCCGTCCCAGTATGGCGCCCCCAGCCCGGTGAACGAGGGGACAACGTAGACCCCCGCGCTGTCCGCCACCTTGGACGCAAAATATTCACTGTCGCGCGACTCGTCGAAAAATCCCATTTCGTCGCGCAGCCACTGCACGACCGCGCCCCCGACAAACACACTCCCCTCGAGCGCATACGCCGTCGGGGCGCCCTCGGGCGCCGCCGCAAGGGTGGTCAGAAGCCCGCTACGGCTGACGACCCTCGTCTCGCCCGTGTTGGCGAGCAGGAAACAGCCCGTGCCGTAGGTACATTTCATGTCGCCGAACGAAAGGCACCCCTGCCCGAAGAGCGCCGCCTGCTGGTCGCCGGCGATGCCCGCGATCGGGATCTCGGCGCCCATGATCGTCACGGTGCCGAACACGTGCCCGCTCGGATACACCTCCGGGAGCATGGCGCGCGGAATATCGAAGAGGGAAAGCAGATCCTCGTCCCACGCGCACGCCCCGATGTCGAAGAGCATGGTGCGCGAGGCGTTCGTGCGGTCGGTCGCGTGGACACGTCCCTCGGTCAGCTTCCAGAGCAGCCAGGTGTCCACCGTACCGAACAGGAGCTCGCCCCGCGCGGCGCGCTCACGCGCGCCGGATACATGATCGAGAATCCAACGGAGCTTGGTCGCGCTGAAATACGCGTCGGGGCGAAGCCCGGTTTTCTCGGTGATGTAGGCGCTTTTCCCCTCACGCTCGAGCGCGGCGCATTCGTCCGCCGTGCGGCGGCACTGCCACACGATCGCGGGGTAGACGGGTCTGCCCGTCGCCCTGTCCCAAACGATCGTCGTCTCGCGCTGGTTGGTGATCCCGACGGCGGCGATCGCCTCCGGCGAGACGCCGCTCTTCGCGACGCATTCGGTCATCGCGGCGTACTGCGAGGCGTAGAGCTCCATCGGGTCCTGCTCGACCCAGCCGCTCTGCGGATAATACTGCGGGAACTCGTGCTGGGAGAGCGATACGATCTTCCCCTCACGGTCAAAGAGAATGGCGCGCGCGCTGGTCGTGCCCTCATCGAGTGCCAGAACATACTGTTTCACGGTTTCCCCCGCCTCTCTCGGTGTTTTCACTTTGTATTGTACCAAATGTACGGAAAAAAGCAAGAGAGCGCTCGATTTTTGCCGAAATACGGAATCGGTGCTTGACGGTGCGCGTCGCGGTACAGTATAGTAATAGTATAGACGAAAACACGCGCCCGAAACGCCCCGCGACCCGAAACCGCGCGGCGGGCGCCGACAGGACAGGAGCAAGATATGTGGTTTGACGATTCGGTGGTATATCAGATCTACCCCCTCGGCATGTGCGGCGCGCCGCTGACGAACGACGGGGTCGTGACCCCGCGCATCCGCACGGTACTCGGCTTTATTCCGCACCTCCGCCGCCTCGGGGTGACGGCGGTGTACTTCTCGCCGCTCTTCGACGCGCCGACGCACGGTTACGACACGCGCGACTTCCGCACCCTCGACGCGCGGCTCGGGACGAACGACGACCTCCGCTGTGTGTGCGACGCGCTCCATGCGGCGGGCATCCGCGTGCTGTTCGACGGCGTGTTCAACCACGTCGGGCGGGAGTTCCCGCCGTTTCGCGACCTGCGGGAAAAACGGTGGGAAAGCCGCTATCGCGACTGGTTTTATCCGCACTTTGACGGCGACACGCCGTATCACGACGGGTTCCACTATGACTGCTGGGAGGGGCATTACGAACTGCCGCGGCTGAACCTCAGAAACCCCGAGTTGGAACAGTATCTCTTCGAGTGCGTCCGCTTCTGGCGCGACACGTTCGGCGTGGACGGTCTGCGGCTGGACGTCGCTTACTCGCTCGATCGGGAATTTCTCGCGCACCTGAAGGCTTTCACGCGCACGCTCTCGCCCGACTTCCCGCTCATCGGGGAAGTGCTGTTCGGCGATTACGGGCTGATCGTGCGGGAGGGACTGCTCGACAGCTGCACCAACTACGAAAACTACAAAAGCACCTATTCCGCCATCAACTCGCGCAACCTCTATGAGCTGTCGTATTCGCTGAATCGCCAATTCGGGCGGGAGCCGTGGTGCATCTACCGCGGGCGGCATCTGCTCACCTTTCTCGACAATCACGACGTCTCGCGCATCGCGACGACGCTCACCGACGGGCGCAACCTGCCGCTCGCATTCGCGCTCCAGATGACGACGCCGGGCGTGCCGCAGATCTACTACGGGAGCGAGTGGGGGATTCCCGGGGCGAAAGCAGACGGTGACCCGGCACTCCGCCCGGCGACGGAGGCAGCGATGTGGGAGCCGCTCACGGACAGGATCGCGGCGATGATCGCCCTGCGCCGCGCCGCCCCGGTACTCCGGCACGGCGATTACCACAATCTCGTGGAGGGGAATGAATTTCTGCTCTTCGAGCGTGCCTTTGACGGGGCGCGCGCCGTCGTCGGGGTCAACCTCACGGACGGGGAAAAGGTGTTTTCGCACGGGGCGCTCGGGTGCCGCGCCCGCGTCTTTGACCTGACCGCCGATCGGGGAGACGCCCGAAACGCCGGGCACACCGCTGACGAAACGGACGCCGGGACGCGCGGGCGGTCGATGATCGACGCCGCACCGGTCGTGTCGCTCGGTGGCACCCTGACCGTGCCGCCGCACGGCGTCATGCTGGCACTCGTCGAGCCGTGACGCGCGCCCCGCTACGCGGGCAAAACGGGCGGGGGAAGAGACCGCCGAAACAGAGCCGTCACCCAAAATAACAGAGCCGTCACTCAAAACGAAAAACAAAACAGAGCCGACCGCGGAAGCGGTCGGCTCTTTGTATCGGGGGAATCGGTGACATGCGCCGCAAGGGGGCAGTGCCGCGGGGGAAAGTAGCGGGGAGCGGTGCGGGGGGTGGTGCGGGGTGTGGCGGCGCAGGGGAGCTGTGCAGGGAAACGCGAAGAGGAAGAGGGCGGGGATTTCATCGACGGCGTCGGTCGTTATCAGCGACGGCATCGTCGTCATTTGTTACCGGTACTGTCGTCGTCAGTCATGGTCGTCGTCAGTCATGGTCGTCGTCAGTCATGGTCGTCGTCAGTCGTTATCGGCGCCGTCGGCATCGGGTGTTGCGCCGGTCGGCGCGGTCGGGGCAAGCCCTGCGGCGTCTGCCGCCGCGTCCGCGCGGTGGCGCTGGAGTTCGTAGAGGGTATAGTATTTGCCGCCTTTGGCAATGAGTTCCTCATGCGTGCCGCGTTCGATAATCTCGCCCCCGGAGAGGACGATGATCTGATCCGCCCCGCGGACGGTCGAGAGGCGGTGCGCGACGACCAGCATGGTGCCGATCGAACGCATTTTCTCGAGCGACTGCTGAATCAGAACCTCCGTCTCGGTGTCGATGTTCGCGGTCGCCTCGTCGAGAATCAGAATCTGCGGGCGGTGGAGTACCGTGCGCGCAAAGGACAGCAGCTGACGCTCCCCCTGCGAGAAGTTCTCGCCGCCGGCGAGCACCTCGCGGTCGAGCCCCGCCGGGAGGTCGCCGAGGAAACGGTCGGCGCCGACGTAGCGCACCGCTTCCGTCACCGCCGCGTCCGGGACGTCGGGGTCGTTCATCGTGAGGTTGGAGCGGACGGAGCCGCTGAACAGGAACACGTCCTGCAGCATCTGCCCGATGGCACGGCGCAGGGATTTCACGGTAAACTTCGTGATGTCCTGCCCGTCGATGAGGATTTGCCCGCGTTGAATCTCGTAATTGCGGACAAGGAGCGAGAGGATCGTCGTCTTACCGGCGCCCGTGGCACCGACGAAGGCGCACGTTTTCCCCGCCGGCACCACAAAGGAGACGCCCCGCAGAATCCAGTCGTCGCCTTCATAGGCGAACCACACGTCGCGGAACTCAATCTCCCCGCGCACCTCGCCGATGTCGACGGCGCCCGGCAGGTCGCGCACCTCGGGCGCGACGTCCAGCAGGTTGAAGATGCGCTCGCAGGCGGTGAATGCCTCCTGCAGGCGGTTGAGCTGGTCGGCGAGGTTCTGAATCGGGTTGAAGAAGTTCGAGAGGTAGAGGTAGAACGCGACGATCATACCCGGCGAGAGCGAGAGCGACACGCCGAAGAAGAAGGTCACGGCGACGGCGAGCATATACAGAAAGGAA
This sequence comes from bacterium, assembly GCA_004558975.1. Lineage (GTDB taxonomy): Bacteria > Bacillota > Clostridia > Oscillospirales > CAG-272 > UBA1740. The sequence continues at coordinate 16,073 of SFZB01000004.1, read as the reverse complement.
ATAAAGGGGCGGTAGATACCGAACGCCACGACCACACGGTAGCGGGCGCGGCGGAGCCGCTCGTTCTTCGTACACATCTCGAGCGCTTTGAGATCCTCTCGGTCAAAGACCTGAATGAGCTTCATGCCCGACAGATTCTCACTGAGGAAGGTATTGAGCTCCGAAATACAGCCGCGCTCGGCGCGGAAGAGCTTCGACACATGGCGGCGGAAGAGCAGGGAGGTCACGAACACGGCGACGACGAACAGCAGCATGACGAGCGCGAGGCGCCACGAAATGAACAGCATGACGGCGTACACCCCGACGACGGTCAGAATGTTCCTGAGCATATCGACGAGGACGCTCGTGAAGAGGTCGGAGAGCGACGCCGTATAGGTGGCGACGCGCGTCACGAGCGCGCCGACCGGCATCTCGGAGAGCTGCCCGCGGGAGAGGCTCTCGATATGCTCGAAAATCTCCAGGCGGAGCCGTAAAATCGCGCTTTGCCCCGCTTTTTGCAGGATCATGGATTCGAGGTAGAGGAACCCCTGATTCAACACGCAGATGACGCAGTAGGAGCCCGCAAGGGCAAAGAGGTGGACGAGCGAGAACGTCCCGCCCGTGAGCAGGTCGGTCACGCGGCTCACAAGGAGCGGCAGGACGATGTCGAGCCCGACATTGAGGACGATGAGGACGGCGGCGATGAGGAACCGACGCCATTCCGGCTTCATGTACCGGAGCGCCCGGGAGAGCAGTTCCCGACTCGGAATCGGGCGGTCGCCGAACAGGCGTTCGCGCTGATCTTCGTTTGTCATGCGGTCTCACCCCCTCCGGCTTCCCGTTCCAGCGCTTGCAGGCGCACCATGGTGCGGTACGTCTCGGACGTCTCACTAAGGCGCGCGGGCGTGTCGAACGCCTCCACCCGCCCGTCGCGGAGCACCAGAATCCGATCCGCCCCGGCAACGGTCGAGACACGCGAGGCGACGATGAGCGTCGTCTTACCGCGGCGCTCTTTCGCGATGTGGGACAGAATGCGTTCCTCGGTCGCCATATCGACGGCGGAGACCGAGTCGTCAAAAATCATGATGGGCGCGTCCTTCAGCGCCGCGCGCGCCATGGCGACGCGCTGTTTCTGCCCGCCCGAGAGCGTCACGCCACGCTCGCCGAGGACGGTGTCGTACCCGCCGCGGAATGCGGTGATGTTGTCATCCACGTCGGCGAACCGCGCCGCTGCGCGGATCTCTTCGTCGGTGGCATCGGGTTTTGCGAGGGCGATATTGCCGCGGATCGTGTCGCTGAACAGGAACTGATCCTGCGGCACATAGGCGACCGCCTCCCGCACGCTCGCGGCGGTGGCGTGCATGATGTCCTGCCCGTCAAAGAGGACGGTGCCCTCCGGCACGTTCCAGAGCCGAAGCAGGAGCGAGACGAGCGTAGTCTTCCCGCACCCGACACGGCCGACGATGCCGACCGTCTCGCCCGGGGCGACGGTGAAGGAGACGTCCGAGAGCGCGTCGCTCTCGGTCGCAGGGTAGGCAAACGTGAGGTGCCGTACCGCAATCCCGCCCCGCACGTCCCGGAGCGGCGCGGCGTCCGGCGCGTCGCGGAGCTCCTCATCTTCGTCGAGGAAGCGGGTAATCCTGTGCATGGAGGCACGGAAGCGCGAGCGCATGGAGACGATCTGCCCCATCGCCATCATGGGCCAGATGAGGGTATCGAAGTAGCCGATGAAGGTGACGACCCCGCCGGCGGTGAGATCCATCTCATGCCCGAAGATCACGGCGGGTGCACCCCCCGTGAGCCGCCAGACAAAATAGCCGCCGAGGGCGAGGAGCGCCGCCATGCAGACGCCGATGATGATGGAGATAATGACGTCGAAGAGGACAGACAAGCGCACGAAGGAAACGCTCTCGTCGCGGTTGCGCCGCGCGACCTTAGCGAAGGCATGGAGTTCCTGCGTCTCCTTGACGAACGCCTTGATGACGGCGAGCCCCGTGAAGCTCTCCTGCGAGAAGTCGTAGAGGCGGTCGAACGCCTGCTGGCGCGCGTCCCACTTCATCGACATGTATTTCTCGACCAGCGCCCCCCACACGATAATGAGCAGGAGCGGCAGGAGCAAAAACAGCGTCATCACCCAGTCGAGCCGGATCATGCGCCAGACGGTCAGGAGCGAGAGGAAAATGGCGTCCACCGACATGACCGTCCCCCAGCCGAGGTATTCCTCGACCGTCGAGAGGTCGCTCGTGAACCACGCCATGACGCCGCCGACCTTGTTCTCGTGGTAGTAGCGGGGGGAAAGGCGCTCGGACTTCCCGAACATCAGGCGGCGGAGCCCCGCCTCGGTCTTTCCCGATGCGTTGAAGATGGAAAGGCGCCAGATGCTCCGCCCGACGAACAGAATCACGGCGACGAGCAACACGCCGAGGAGCAGACCGCCGATGTCGGAGACGGTGAGGGGGGTGCCCTCTCTTGCGGCGGCGGTGCAGAGATCAATCAGGCTCCCGAGGTATTCGGGGATATAGAGCTGTGCGTAGTTCACGACGACAAGCGCCGCAATCCCGAGAAGGTACAGCGGCGCGTAGCGCAGATAAAACGGTTTTAAGTAGCGATGAAACAACATAGCGGTATTTTTTTGGCGGCGCTCCACACCGCCCGGGCAGCGACGTCCGCGGGAGCTCGGCGGACGGCGTGGGTCATGCGACCGATATATCCGCTATTTTAGCACACCTGCGTCTATTTGTAAAGTTTAATGATAAAAAGAATTCTGCGCGCCGCCGTGCGTGACTTGACAGAACGGGGAAACCCTCTTACAATAAAAACAGAACGGACACGGAAAACGGAGGACGGAAGCATGAATCTGACGGTGATGAGACACTCGGTGGATTACCTCTATAAAACCTGCGTTGCGGGGAGCGCTCACCCGGAGCAGATTCCCTATTACCCGCAGAAGGGGGCGGTGATGCCGCCGGAGGCGGCGCCCGAAATGCCGCGGCTGTACGCGCCGGAGACGGCGGGAATCTCCTCCCGCACCATGGACGCGCTCCTGCACACCCTCGAGGGGCAACCCGGCACCCACCTGCATCACCTGCTCGTGGAGCGCGGCGGGCGCCTCATCGTTGCCGCGTCCGCACCCGGGTACAGCCCGCGCATTCCGACGCTCACGCATTCCATGGCGAAGACCATTACGTCTTTCGCCGTCGGTCTGCTCATCGGGGACGGGAAACTGCACCTCACGGATCGGCTCGTCGACATCTTCCGGGACGAGCTGCCGACGTCGGTCTCGCCGCGTATGAAGCGCATGACCCTCCGGCACCTGCTCACGATGAGCGCCGGCGTGACCGATATCAACGAGGCGGCGAGTGTCACGATCGCGGACTGGAAACGGGCGTTCCTCTCTTCGCGCCCCACCTTTGAGCCGGGGACGGATTTCTTTTACAACAGCATGAACTCCTATATGCTCGCCGCCGCGGTGGAGAAGATCGGCGGTCGGCACCTCGAGGACATTCTTGCCGAACGGGTATTCACTCCGCTCGGCATTACGCAGTACCTCATCGAGCGGGCGCCCGACGGGGTCGCCAAGGGCGGCTGGGGCATGTATTTTGCGCCCATTGACCTGATGAAATTCGGGAGAATGATTGCCGACGGGGGCGTATGGCGCGGGAAACAGATTCTCCCCGCCGACTATGTTGCCGAGGCGACGACGGCACAGATGCACGTGCGGGACGTCCTCGGCGCCTATGATTACGGCTACCATCTCTGGGTGGCAAAGGACGGCTCCGCCTGCCTGTTCAACGGTATGATGGGGCAGAATATGTGGTGCGGGAAGAACGGGGTCGTGGCGCTCTACACGTCGGGAAACAGCGAATTTTTCTGCGACGCGGCGACCCTCGCTGAGATCACGGCGGCGGTCGGTGAAGATTTCCCGACCCGCCCGCTCCTCCCGTCGCCCTCGTCGGTGCGCGCGCTGCGCCGCACCGAACAGAATTTCTTCTGCGCGCGCTGCGGGGTGCCGCTCCGCCATCGGCACGAGGACTTGTTCTCACCCGGCAAAGCCGAAGAAATTCCCGACGCCGTGCGTACCGCCGCCGGGGTCTTCTGGGTCGAGCGCAACAATATGAGTTTCATGCCCTTCGTGTGGCGGATGATCCAGAACAGCCACACGCCGGGGATTGTCTCGGTCGGGTTCGCGGCGGAGGGCGAGGAGATGACGCTCACCGTGACGGAGGGCGAGACGGTTTATCGCCTGCCGTGCGGGTACGGCACCTACCGCTACGCGACTGTCATGTACAAGGAGGAGCCGTATTTTGTGGGGACGCTCTGTACTTTGGCACCGGATGAGGACGGGGAGACCGTCCTGCGGTTCAGCCTTGTGTTCCCCGAACTCCCGAACAGCCGCCGGATCAAGATCCACTGCGTCGGGAACGGGCAGGCGGTCGTTTCACTCTCGGAGGCACCCGGCATCTCGCTCATCGGGGTCATGCTGACCGCGTTCGTCAACAATGCGGGCGGACGACCGAATATCTATGCGCCCCTGCGCCGGCATATCGGGGATCGCGTTGTGCGCGACCGTGTGCTCCATTGTATGGAACCCGTGCTGTATGCGACGAGCGGCGAGGAGGAGAAGGCGGCGGGGCGGCCGCCGCGGCTCGCCGGCGGTATTTTGCGCGAGAGACTCGGGAAACTCACGACACGCGCCATGCGGCGCCGCCGTGACCGCGACAAGGAATAAAATTTCAGGCAGGGGCTATGCAAACCCCGAAAAATATGATAGAATAGTCGTCAATATCAATTTAAAGGAGAATGACAACGCATGATGAACATTTGTACGATGAACAAGATCGCATCCTGCGGGACGGGTCGCCTGGATCCTGCCCGCTTCACGGTGACGGAGGAGCTCACCGGCGCCGCCGGCGTACTGGTGCGCTCCGCGTCGCTCCATGACACAACTCTCCCGGCGAGCCTTTATGCCATCGCCCGCGCGGGTGCCGGGGTCAATAACATTCCAGTCGACGCCTGCAGTGAACGCGGCATCGTCGTGTTCAACACGCCCGGCGCGAACGCCAACGCTGTCAAGGAACTGGTGCTCGCGGGTCTGCTCCTGTCCTCCCGGCGGGTCGTCGAGGGAATCGAATGGGCGAAAAGCCTGCAAAACGAAACAGGGGTCGCGAAACTGGTCGAGAAGGGAAAAGGACAGTTCGCGGGGCCTGAGATCAAGGGCAAAAAACTCGGTGTCATCGGTCTCGGCGCCATCGGGGTTCTTGTCGCGAACGCGGCGCTCGCGCTCGGCATGACGGTCCTGGGCTATGACCCATATCTCTCGGTGCGCGCGGCGTGGAACCTCTCGCCCGCCGTCTACCATGTGACGGATGTCGAGGATATTTACGCGACCTGCGACTACATTACGGTGCACGTACCGCTGAACGATGAGACGCGCGGGATGCTGAACGCGGATGCTTTCGCCGCCATGAAGGACGGTGTCCGTATCTTAAACTTTGCGCGTGACGCACTTGTCGATACCGAGGCTGTCCGCGCGGCGCTGGGGAGCGGTAAGGTCAGCGCCTATGTCGTCGACTTCCCGACCGAGGAGATCCTTTCGATCCCCGGCGTCATCGCGATCCCGCACCTCGGCGCGTCCACTCCCGAGAGCGAGGACAACTGCGCCGTGATGGCGGCAGACGAACTCTCCGACTATCTCGTGAACGGCAACATCACGCACTCGGTCAACTACCCGGACGTCTCGGCACCGCGCATCACGTCCAGCCGCGTGTGCGTCCTGCACCGCAATATCCCGAATATGCTGAGTGCCCTCAGCTCCCGCATCGCGGCGGAGGGCATCAATATCGAAGCCATGGTCAACAAATCGCGCGGGGCATACGCCTACACGCTGATCGACGTCGCCGCCTGCCCGAGCGAGGAGACCGTCCGCGCCCTCGCAGAGGAACGTGGGGTCATCCGCGTCCGCGTCCTGTGATCGTGAAGATACGGCTTACGATACAAAACAGAATACAAAAACGGAGAGCCGCCTTTTGAAAGGCGGTTCTCTCCGTTTTTCCGGCGCAATTCAAGCCATGGGGTGTCGATATTGCCGTGTTGGGTGCTGTGCCGAAATCCCATGAGGCGGGCGGCGTTACATATCTGCGGGGGGATCGGGCGTGGCGTCGTTTTTACGCTCCCCGGCGGCACGGATACAGGCGATCACGAAGACGATCAGGCGCACGGTGACGATGATGGGGAAAAGGATCATCGCCACGCGGAATACCGTCCAACGCGACATGACGAACGAGAGAATGACGGCGTTCAGCGCCGTTGCAACGGCGCTCATCGTGAGGGTGGCGCCGACCGCTTTGAAGGCACCGAAAAAGCCGGTGCAATCGCTCGCGTGTCCGATTCTGCAGGCAATCCATACGAGGATTGTCAGGAGCAGCACCGCAAGCAGATAGAAGGGAACCATTTGCATGAGGCTGAACAGGAACACAAAGGACGCGAGTGCACTGCCGCTCCTGAAAAGCGCGCGGATCATGGCATCCAGGTTTTCTTCTGTCTGCTCCGCTGTCATTTCGCGCGTGGTGACGGCGCCGTCATCGAGCTTCGACACATAACCGGCGAAGTCCACAAAGACCCCGGTATCGGTTCCGAAGGCACACATGGCGATGTCATCGAAAAGGAGAACATATTTCCGGTCGGGCGCGCGGTTTTCTAGCTCCATATAGTAGGTACGCAGAGTCGGCGCCGCGCCATAGGCATCCTTCCCGACAAAGTCGGGGTATTTCGCGGCGAAGTATAACTCGTAGACCCCGTTCTCAAAATTGCGCCGACTTTCTTCGCTGTCGCCCCTGTCGCGTTGCAGAGCGGCATATTTTTCGGCAATCTCTCGGTCATACTGTGCGGCGTTCACATCGCAGACGGCTCCGAGATACGCTTCATAATCCGCGATGCCGCGGGATACATCCAATGCGGCGCCGCTGTATTCCATGCGGCATTCATACCGTTCACGCTGTGCGTCGTCCATCGCTTTGTAGGCATCATAGGAGACGGTCTGACCGTCCGGGTCGCGACACACCACCGTAAAATCGTCATAGGTCGTTTCTTTCGGGCGGGTGTCTACCACCAGGCGGTAGCCGGCATCCGGGCTGTCAAAAGTATTGATGCAGTTACGCTCCCCGTCATACTGCGCCGAGAGCTTTCCGCCATCGATACGGAGGGACACGCCGTAAGGATTATCCTTCCCGAGCGAGGCGCAAAGAAACGTGCGGAAGTCCTCCGCCGCGGCATAGTGGCGCCCGAACGAGGCGGCATACCCCAAGGAAAGCCCTCCCCATACAAGGAAGAAGGCAAGAAACAGGCTCAGGACCGTGTTCCAGACGGATCGCTCGGGAGCCTCCGAAAGCCGTTTGTTCGTGAAAAAACCGCCGAAAAAGAACCGCAACCAATCTTTCATATACACCACCGCTTTTCTGCCTGCCGGATGCGCCGCCCGCAGCGCCGGTATCAGATATCCTTTCTTGTGAATACAGGGAGCCGCGACAAAGGCGTTTCGATCGTGTAGGTGCCGCCTGTATAAATCCGTCCGTTTTCGTCCGCCCAGACCCCGTCGGGCAGAATCACCTGTCTATATTGTACACCTTTTTGCAACTGAGGCGCAACCAGAATGTCATTCCCCAGAAGGAACTCATCCGACACGGCAGCATACCCCCGGTGCGGGAATACATATTCGAGGCTCCGGAGCATCGGTTCTCCCGTCGCGGCACAGTCCTCCGCAAGGCGCACGATCGTGTCCGCCATGCGCGTATGCAGGGCAACGGCTTCGAGGCAAAGCCGCTGCTCCGCCTCTCCCAGCACTTTCCACGGCGCCCGGGAAAACTGCATCATCGGGAAAGCAGCCGCTACCTGGCAGTAGCGCACGAACAACTCACTGTCAAACACAAATCCGGCGCGGTGAAAGTCCGGTACCATGCCGCCGCCGATCATGTCGGGGCAAAGGTACTGGTAGCCGCAAAGCCCCATTGCCAGACCGTCCGGCACCAGCGTGTTCAGTCCGTCCGCCGTCCAGGAATGGTTTTTGTCGCGTAACCGGTTGGCAACGGGCAGCCATCCGGCGTTGAAGCCCGCGCGCAATTCGTTGTAAGCATATTTTGCGCCGATTTCCGCCCACTTCTTTGCCTGAAAGGAGCGCTGACTGCCGTCGGAGAACACGAAACCGTCCGGATAATATTCCGGGTCTGCCGCATCCATTTTGAAGCCGTCAATGCCGTATGCCGCCATGAGGCGGTCTGCCTGCTCATCAAACCAGCGCGCTGCCGCCGGGACGGTCAGATCCAGCACCGCGCTGTAGCCGTTCCACCAATGGGAGATGGCCGTCTGCCCGTCTGCGGTTCTGACCAGGGCCCCGTCGGCCTCCAGCCGGCGGAATACCGCGGTATCCGGGCTGACGAACGGACAGCACCACAGCATGACGCGGAACCCCATGTCGTGCAGTTCATTCACCAGCCCCTTGGGGTCCGGGAAGCGTGCCGTATCAAACTCCCAGTCGCCGTAGGCGCGGCACCAGCAGTCATCGATCATCAGTACCCCTGCGGGGTAGCCGTGCGCGAGGATCTCCTGCGCATAGCGCAGGACCTTTTCCTGCGTACAGTCCCACTCCATCTCAATCCAGGTATTGTACTGCGGGACGGTAAACATATCCGCCGGCGGCATCTGCCCGACGAAGGATGGATCGGCGAGGTGATCACGCATGGTCAGATAGGCGTCTTTCAGCGTGTCTCCGCACTGCTCGACGGCGATGTTTTCTCCCTCCGCCGTTATACCGTCCTCCCCGAAATCATAGAGAAAGGGACGGTCGGAATACACGAGTCGCCCGCGGTCGGAAAGCAGTGCCGAGGTCGCCTGGTTGCCTGCGTGCCACACCCGCAAATCACGGGAAAAGCCGCAGGAATACGGCATGAAAATACCGTCGTTGACGGCGCCGCCGAAAAAATGTTCGTCCGGTAAATAATTGATCTTCAATTTATATTGCCCTCAATATTGTGAAAACTGTTCCTCGTCGGGTAACCGGATGCGGATTTTGTGTGTCAGACGGATATCTGCGCTGCCGGCGCCTACCATGATGGTAAATGTACCGTTTTCCACATAAAAACGGTTCGACACGGGGCTGAAATACGCGAAGTCACGCGCCGAGAGAGAAAACGAAAATTCCTGCCGCGCCCCTGCCGCAATGTATTTTTTGGCGAAGCCGACGAGCTCCTTTTTGGGGCGGATCACCATACTTGCCTGATCGGCAACATACACCTGCACGATCTCGGCGGCGTCCCGTGTCCCGGTGTTCCTGACGGCAAAGGTAACCCGATAGTCCGTTTCGGACATCTTTTCCACGCGCAGATCTTCATAGGCAAACTGCGTATAGGACAGCCCGTGCCCGAACGGGTAGGCGGGGACGATACCATGGTATTCCGCATATTTGTAACCGACGAGACACCCCTCGGCATACCGCTCCGCATAGCCGTTGCCGCGCTCTTCCCCCGTTGCCGTGTCGGAAAGACAGGCAGGGAAGGTCTCCGCCAGCTTGCCGCAGGGCGATACCGCCCCGCTGAGCAGTTTTGCCGCCGCTTCGTTGACTCCCTCGCCGCCGAACCCCATGTAAAGAATTGCTTTCACTCTGTCCCTGAAAGCGGATACATCTACGGCGGACCCCGTGTACAGCACCACCACGACATTGGGGTTGACATCCGCCACGCGGGAAATCAGATCCTCCATGATCGGATTGAGCCGGATGGAAAACCGATCCGTCTCCTCTTTCTCCGTCAGCCATGTGTTGCCGACGCATATGACGGCGCAGTCGCTCTCTGCCGCGAGATCCACTGCGTAACGCAGTCCGAAGGGGGTGGGCATATGGTAGCGTATCATGTATCCCAGCGCGAACCGGACATCCAGCCCCTCCTGCGCCAGGCAATCGGTCAGAGACCGCGGCTTATCGCAGGTGACTCTGGAGGAGCCGCCGCCCTGGAATTCGGGGTCGGTCGCGAATCCGCCGATGAGAGCGATTTTCTGCTGCTTCTGTAAGGGAAGTATCCCTTCGTTTTTCAGCAAAACCGCACATTGTTCCGCCGCGGACACCGCCAGATCGTGCTTTTGTTCTTCGGACAGCGTCGTGACCCGGAGCGGCTCTGCCGCCTTGTATCGCTGTACCAGGGCGCGGATTCTGTCTGCGCTTTCCCGCACATCGGCATCGGAAATCAGCCCTCGCCGGGACCAGTCGTCCAGCTGCTGTTCAAACTTTTCATCATACGGCATTGCCAGATCCACGCCCGCCAGCAGCGATTTCGCGCGGTTCCGGACAGCCCCCCAATCGGATACGACAACCCCGTCAAAACCGAACTCCTGACGGAGTATGTCGCGCAGGAGGTGCCGGTTTTCGGAGGCGTAAACGCCGTTGACGGGATTGTAGCTGCACATGACCGTCCACGGATGCGCCCCGAGAGCGATCTCGAAGGCGCGGCAATAGGTTTCCCGCAGGGTGCGCTCGTCCAGTTCACTGCTCTGGAAGAAACGGTCATATTCCCGGTTGTTGGCGGCAAAGTGCTTCAGCGAGGTGCCGATGCCTTTGCTCTGGACGCCCCCGATATAGGCTGCGGCGAGTTTGCCGGACAGCACGCCGTCCTCGGAAAAATATTCGAAATTGCGGCCGCATAGCGGCGTTCGTTTGAGATTGACTCCGGGGCCGAGAATCAGGGCGACGTCATGCCGGATGCAGTCCTCGGCAATCGCCTGCCCCACGCGGTACACAAGGTCTTCGTCGAAGGAGTTGCCCAGTGCCGACAGGGTAGGGTAGCAGACGGACTTTTCGGCAATCTGTTCTTCCCCTGCCTCGCCGATGACATAACGCAGACCGTGCGGCCCGTCGGACATCCTGACCGACGGCAGACCGCAAACCCCGGCGGTGGACCAGTTGTCCCGCCCGGTGAGGAGGGAAAAAAGCTCCGGATGGTTCGGTTTATTGGTTGAGTTCGTCATAAATTGCGTTGTACACTCCTGCAGTCCAACCGAGCATTTCCGTCTCGGTATATTCGTTGACCGTCGCTTTCCCGCCGCGGACGGCATCGTATTTTTCCCATAGCTTTCCCGTATCGCCGAAACTCTGCTCTACGGTTGAGAGATATTTCTGTCCGATTCTCTCGCTGTCGTCGAGCAGTCCGGCATTGACGAGCGCACAATAGACGAACCACACAAGAGGCGCCCACATATTGGGGTAGCCCCATTGGCAGACGGCGGAATCGTCCGTTTCCTCGCAGGCGGCGATCCCGTGCTCATGCTCCAGCCGGCGAACCACCGACAGCAGTGCCCCGCGGTCGTTCGACAGCCCGACGACAAAGGGCAGTGCACACGCGGCAGAGGTCACTTTTGTCGGCGCGCCGCCCGGGATCGCGTCCGTCAGTTTCGTACCGTCAAAACAATATTTGTACAGCCGTTCCTTGCGCCGCACGGCTGCCGACAGAAATTCTCCCCGTTTGTCGGGCAGGTAATCGGCAAGCATCTGTTCATACAGATACAGCAGGCTGTTGAGATCGATCGGCGCGTAATCCATACAATGAAAGCCGAATCGCGGGGAAAAGTCCCATCCGGACTCGCACTCGGCGAGAATGTTCCCCCCGAGCGTTTCTCTGTCGACGCCGTCAAATGAGCGCGACAGGCGACGCTCCGCCTCGTCTGCCATCAGCAGTTTGGTTTCTTTGTCGGCGGAATTCCCGTACCGGTTCAGCCCCGAGGGCAGGAGACGCCGGCTCATCCAGAACCGGTACTCCCGTTCAAGTGCCTCGATCAGCGCTTGCTTCTCCTGCGTCCCGGCATAGGGCATGATGTCACGCACCATGACGCCGAACAGAGGCGGCTGGGAGCGGTTCAGCATTCCGGTGACCGCCGCATTGGGCATATAACCGTATCGGTCGATGAGATATGCCATATTCAGCACATTGTGCAGCGCGTCCTCATACTTTCCGTCCGCGATCAGCCCTTTGTTGGTAAAACAGGTATCCCAATAGTAAAATTCATCGAAAATGCCCTCGGCACACGGTGAATTGTACGGATACGGCAAAGCAATCCCGTCCGGACGGTGTCCCCTCGTCCGCAAACTTTTATCCCAACTGTTCCGAATATATTGCCGTACTGTCACGACTTTGTCCTCCGTTTAAAACAGGCGGACTCAACCGAAGTCAAGTCCGCCGAAAATCCGTTGCTGATTATGTTAACGAAACGTCAATCACTTCAATTTCGAATGCACTGCCGGCGGGGGCATATTTATTGAGGAACAGCATGACCGAACCGTTGGAGGCAGCAAGTACGCCGCTCTCTACAGCGACTGTCAGTTCTGCTATGCCGTCAACAAACACAAGATCCTCACCGTACACGGTGACACTTGTTTGCGCGTCGTTGTCCCAGCGGTCTACCTGATAACGGACTTTTTCCAGCTCACCTCCGGTGAGGCGGAGCTTGATGTGCAGTTTGGTCGCGTCCACCGTCGCGGTATCAAAGTTGAAGAGATAGGTGCTCCACTCGTCGGTGGCGGATGCGGTGAAGGAAATCCGGATGCTGCCGTCATCCTGCACCGTCGCCGTGTAAAAGTTAGGCGTGGCGTTCCACTGGTTGTTGCCGTTGGAGGTAATCCCGTGGAATGCCTTGCTCTCTTCCTCTGCGCCGCCGGCTACGGTAAAGGTAAACTCGGTCCATGCGGAAACCCCGGCGCTGTTTTTGCTACGGATTCTTGCGGTATGCTCACCGGCGGCAAAAGCCTTCTCCTCGGTGGGCTTGTAGGCACGGCGCATAACGGGCGCATCTCCGGCGGGGCGCGTGCGTGCGGCGAGGTCCGTCACGGCAACGCCGTCAACCTCAAGCTCGTATTCTGCCGCTGCCAGCACTCTGTCCCAGTACACAACGCCGTCCCGAACCTCTGCGGTGGCGGGCGCGTCCGGTGCCGACTTCTCGCCGACGACCATTGCGATTTTGGTGAAGCGGATCACCGTTTCTTCAAGCACCTCATCCGTGGTCCCGTCGAGAGGGCACGGATTGTTGAGTTCCAGGTAGATGGCTTTCCAGCTGCCATCACCGTCCAGATCCAGGTCGGTCGTGTTGAGTCTGACGGTGTTTTTTCCCTTGGTCACGGCATAGCGTTCATACTGCTTGAAGCTGCTCTCTCCGCCGAACTCAAACTGCATCACGGGGAGGCTGCCGCTGACGACTTCAAATTCCAGCTCAAAACTCGTCGGGTTCAGGTTGCAGTCGTACCACAAAACGAGGCTCGTCCATTTGTTCGTCATTTTCTGTCTGTCGTACCGGATGAGGAGAGCATTCTCGTCGCTGTTGTCAATCGCGTAGTTGATCTCGCCGTTATAGGTATTGTTTTCGATCTTCTTAATCCCGGAGACGACCTTATCGCTCAGGTGATAGCCCGTCACCGTGACGGTGCATTCTGCTTGATACCTGCCGTCTTTCGTGCTTGCGGTCACTTTGCAGGTGCCTGCGTTGATGCCCGTCACCTTGCCGTTCGCATCAACCGTTGCCACCGCCGGATTGTCGGAGGTCCATACCACCTCGTCGGCGCCGCTGGCGGTCAACTGGTCGCTGGCGTCGGCGTCCAGGCTCATGGTTTCCTTATCGAGCGTGATCGATGTCGAGGGGGTTTTGGGCGGTTCGTCATTGCCCTTCTGCTTGCAGCCGATGGCAAACACCGCTGCCACGAGGATGAGCAGCGCCATCGCTGCTGCCAAGATTCTGTTCTTCCTGTTCATAACCTTTCTCCCTTTGATTTTTTATTTTTGAATTGCCGTACTCCCCCTCCGGGGGGAGCAAAAAGGTTCATTCGGAAAACGGGAAACTGCTGAAAATTTCCTCATACATAGAAGCGGGAACATTGGTCATATACAGCCGCTTCCAATCCTTTGTGATGGTGCGGAACTGCCCCACGCACACATCCTTGTTGCTGTTCCAGTCAGGCGTCCAGAAAAGCCCTGTTTCCCGCCACCAGTCGGCACCGATATTCGCGACATATTTTGCCTCGTCAATGTCCGACGGCTGTGCCGCGTCCCAGACGCAGAGGCGGATGTCCATCTCCGACAGGATATACAGCGTATCGCCGTTAATCACGCTGCCGTCGTCGTTCAGGAGCCCCGCCGCCACCAGGTCTATCTGGCTGCCGAAGGGATGATAGTTGTATCCGATGGTACTGTAATCCAGTTTGATTCTGGTTCGCTTTTCCTCACCGTAATTGATGAAGTTGGACTGGAAGTTCTTATGAGTGTCGCTTGAAAAATTCTCATCGTAAAAGGATCCCGTCGGATTGGCGTGCTCGAGGAGAACCCATCCGGTCGTGCGCGTGTATGCCCACAGCTTCATGTTCTGAAACTCAATCCCGGTGTTGGAAACCGGCTTCTGATCCTGTTGCAGGTAGATCGTGGACCAGATACCGATGCCTTTCCATCCGTACGGCTTCATACCGTTGCCGGAGCCGGCACGCGGCGCATATTTCCAGTCGTTGGTATCGGCGCAGGAGGGGATCGCTTCGTGATAGGTCGCCTCGACCGAATATTGCGGTGTATAGAGCCCCTCGTCGTCGACGATTTTTTCCTGACAGAGGCTGACGAAAGCCGCTCCGCTGTCCGCCAGGAGATTCACATTTTCCACCGTGGCGCCGCCTGCGAGGAAGGCACCGTCCTTTGCGGTCAGGTACGATACCCCGCCGGTTTCAAAACCGGCACTCGTCATTTTCTGTATGGCTTTCATAGCCGACACATAGTTTTTCTGCACGCCCCCGGCAATGGCTGTCAGCAGTGCCGCGTCCTTGGATTCCGCCGCCGCTTTCGCAAGATCGATGCCGCCGTAACAGACGGTGACGCCGCTGCGGTATGCCGTATCAAGGCTGCCGAGGCTGCTGCGGCCGCTCTGATCGAATACGGCACCGACCCCCGCTTCTGCCAGTTTCGCCATATAATCCGCCGCTTTGAGGACGTTGGTTTGCTCCTCCATGTAGCGGACGTGCACGTTTTTGTTTTCGGCGCCCTGGAGAAATCCGTACAGAATCCGGTTGTCAAAGTGGTTGAGGAAGGTGGAGATGTATCCGATATCCCCCTCCGCGGCGGCGGCTGTCATGGCTCCGCCGAGGTAACCGAACTCCTCCGGCTGGAATTCAAGCGCGCAGACATTGCTGCGGATTTCCGAAAGCCCGGCATCGACCACGATGAAGTTCATCCCTCTGAAGCTCCGGATGTAGTCGGCGAGCCCGTTATATGCGTCTTTTCCGACGACGACGACCGTTTGTATATCGCCGCTCCGGTTCAGGGCGTCTTCAAGTGTGCTGCGGTAATTTTCGGCATTCTTACCGAGCTCCACCGTTTGGAAACCGCACCGGGACTCTTTGACGGCTTCGGCATACACGCCCCCGCCGAATTCATCCCGGCTGTCGCCGGCATAACACAGCAGCACCTTGCTGTCCGTACGGATGTCGCAGGCAACGAGCCCCGCGGACAGGAGCGACAGGAGCAGCACAGCCGCCAGAAATCTGATTTTTTTCATAGGTTATCCTTTTACGCTTCCGACGGTAATCCCCTTGACAAAGAACCGTTGCAGGAAAGGGAATACCAATGCGATCGGCAGAATCCCGAGGAAAATCTGCGCCGATTGCAGGTTTTTACCGCCGATATTTTTGAGTGCTTCCAACTGCTCGGGGGTGAGCGTGAAGCCGGACTGCTTGGTCGGGTCGCTGGAAATGATCATCGTATACAGATAGGACTGTAACGGATATTTGCTCGGGTCATTCATGAACATAATGCCGTCAAACCAGCTGTTCCACTGTCCGATCGCCGTAAACAGGATGATGGTGGCGATGGACGGCATTGCCAACGGAATATAAAGCTTAAAGAGAACGGAGAACTGACCCGCTCCGTCGATCAGGGCGGCTTCCTCAATCTCCTTCGGGATGCCGCGGAAGAAGTTCATCAGCATGAGGACGAACCAGACATCGCAGGCGCCGGGCAGGATATACACGAGGAAGCTGTTGAGAAGCCCCAACTGTTTATAGAGGAAATAGGTGGCGAAAAGCCCCCCGCCGAGGA
>SFZB01000030.1 GCA_004558975.1 bacterium | reverse complement strand
TAAGCCGACGCACAGAGGGCTTGGTTGCCTGCGAGGGGAGCCGTCAAAACTCTTTCGGTGAACGAATTTTGGCGAGCGACAAGCCGGAAAACCTTGCCCCCCGGGCGACGACGACCGTCGACGCACAGAGGGCTTGGTTGCCTGCGAGGAGGGACTTTTGCAAAAGTCCTCTCCCCGTTTTTTAGGTGCCTTTCGGTTCTTAGCGGCGGGGATTTTACATCTGCGCCAGCCAACAAAAATCTCCAAAAAGGTTTTGGAGAGGGGGCTGGGGGGAGTGCCTTTTCCTCAAAAAGGCACTCCCCCGCAAGCACAAATAAACTACAAATCCGTTTTTCCCCGGTTACTTTTTCCGGCGGAGGGTGAGGAGGCGCACCTCGTTCGGGGCGAGGGGGGCTTCGTAGAGGAGGGTGCCGCCGGAGACGGCGGCTTCCGTGCGGCGGAGCGCGGGGCGGGCGAGCGCCTTCAGGTAGGCGAACTCCTCTGGGCGCTCGGGCTCGACGGCGCCCATGTCCTGCCAGGCGTCGAAGGCGCTGCCGTGCTTGCGGTTCAGGACGTACTCGGTGACGTCCCACGCGCCGTCCTCCATGTTCTCGAGCGTGAGGGAGACGAGGCGGTCGCCGCGCTCTGCGAAGGCGCTGTAACGCTCATCGGGCGACTTGTCGAGCAGATACCCTTTCGCATAGAGCGACGAAAAATGCTGATAATGATAGAGGATCGCGGCATAGCCGCCGTCGCCCGTCCGCGTCACGAAACACCCCTCGCTGCGGTGAATGCAGGTGTCGCCGAGCCGCCGCAGGAGCCCGAGCGCGAGCCGCGCCGGTTTCGGGATCCCGCCGCGCGCGTACAGTCCCATGCCGCCGTGGAAGAGGGCGTGCCCCGGTGAGAGCTCTTCAATATAGTCGGTCGCCGTCCAGATGCCGAAACTCTCGAGTTCATCGTAATTCTCGAGAATGTTCCTGACAAGGAAGCAGGCGCGGAAACAGGTGTCGTTCAGCCAGTCGCGGTGCGAGGTGCTGAAATTCCACTCCGTCAGATACACGGGCGCGTCCGAAAACCGCCGGAACAGCGCGCGGGCGCCGTCAATCTGCCGCCGGAACTCGTCCGGATCCTCCGAGAGCGTCGTGTGCGCGTCGAGCGCCTGCACTGCCGCTCCCGTCTCCACCTGATAGGCATGGAGCAGGAAGAAATCCGGCGCGCACCCCGCCGCTGTCGTGTCGGCGAGGAACCGCTCCTCCGCCTCCGGTTCGAAGAGTGCGATCATCGACGGCGGCGCAAAGCGCAGAGCGCCGTCGCACTCCTTGACCGCCCGATACGTCATCTCATAGAGGCGTTCCGCCGTCCCCGCGTCGCGGAAGCGGAACGGCGCCATGCCGATCGGCTCGTTCCAGAACGTGAAGAGCCAACTCCGTACCTCGTCCTCTCCGTAGCGGGCGAGCAGGTGCCGCGTCAGCGCCCGGATCAGCGCGCACCACCGCTCCTCGTCCTTCGGCGCGGAGATGACCGCCGGGGAGGCGAACAGCGTATGGCTCGGGTCGAGGGCGAGCGCCGACGGCATGAACGACAACTGCACGAGCGGCTTCAGCCCGAGCCCGAGCAGATAGTCCAGCACTTCATCGACGTAAACAAAGTTATACACCGGGTTCCCGTGCCTGTCCTCCCGGTAGACCATCATCGCATCGTCGAGGATTCCGTGGAACTTGATATAGGAGAAACCGATCTCGCGTTGCAGATCCTCCAGCGCCTCGCGCACCGGGGTCATCAGCAACTCTTTCGCCCGTCCGACCGAGGTGAATACCCGCCACGTGTGGCGGAGCGGACGCCCCGCGGCGGCGGCGTCCACCGAGAGCGACAGTCGCTGTTCCCACGTCTCTTTTCCTTTTTGATGATCCGCGCGCGGGCGCGCGTATTTTTTCAGAACGGCGAGATAGTCGTTCTTTTCTATTTTTAGGTAGGAGCCGTGCTCGCGCGCCGTCACGTCCATGCGCTCCCGGCTCCCGGACTGCTCCGTGCGGTACTTGCTCGGCAGGACGCCGTATGCCCGGCGGAACGCCGAGACGAACGAACGCGTGTTCGGGAACCCGTTCTCCGCCGCGATGTCGTCGATGCGCTTCTCGGTGCGGAGCAGGTCGCGGGTCGCCGCGCGCAGACGCAGAGACGTCAGATACTGCGAGAAGGTCACGCCCATGGTGCGCTCAAAAAACGAGGAGAGGTAGGGCACCGACAGATACTGCTGTGCCGCGACGTCGCGCAGGGTCAGGGGCTCCCGGTAATGCTCCGAGAGGTATGCCGTGATCGCGCCGAGGCGTTTCAGCGTCTCGGAGGAGTGGCGCGGGGCGTCCGGTGTCTCCTCCCGGAACGACGAGATCAGTTCCGCCGCGAGTTCATAGAGGATCGACTGCACCATCAGGTGCGCGACCGCGCTGTCCTGCTCCTCGTAGGAAAGGCAGTAGAGGATCAGACGCGAGAGAATGGAGCGCACTTCCTCGTAGCGCTCCTGTTGGACGGCACCCGCACTGCAAAGGCGGAAGGTCATCCCCTTATCCACCACGCCCTCGAAGAGCGACGGCTTGACCTGCAGGGCGATCAGCACCGCGTCCTCTCCCGTCGTCGCGTGCATTTCGTGCGGGTTGATGAGAATGAGATCCTCGGGGAGCAGCTCCACCCGCGCGCCCTCCGTCTCCACCGTGACGCGCCCGGTCAGCACCATGAGCAGTTCCATGCTCTCGTGCCAGTGCATCTCCACGCTCCCGATCTTCTGGAGCAGGAGTTTGACCGGCAGTTTTTCATCGTACCGAATGATTTCATGGGTGAACATGGACAAAAACCTCCCGTATTGACGTAACGTCCGCGATTGAATCACACAGAAACGGCACATACTACCGTAAGATGTTACAGTTTATACCCGTTACATTCATTATACAGACAAAAATTAGCGCATGCAACACGATGAACTGTAAAATTTTAATGTTCTCCGTCAAAATTGTAATCGCGTTCACAAAAAAGAGCGTAAATTTGTGCATATCGGAGAGAAATAAGGTCGATTGTGCCGCGAGCGCCCGATTGTTACAATGAGAATGGAAAACGAAAAACGGCGGTGCGGCACGGTCGGACCCCCGGAAAAGGAGAACAAGATGCCGAACTACGAACTGCTGAAACAGGCGCCCTTTTCGCTCGGCGACGCGTCCGTCACCTGGGTGCGCGAGACGCTCGAGGGCATGAGCGAGGACGAAAAAATAGGACAACTCTTCCACCTCGTGACCTACACCTCCGATGAGGACGCGCTCCGCGCGCTTTGCGAAACCTACAAGCCGGGCGGCATGATGGCGCGGATGCTCCCGCTCGAGGAAGCCTGCCGCGTGTCAAACGCCCTGCAGAAGTATTCGAAGATCCCGATGCTGATCTCCGCCAACTTCGAGGCGGGCGGCGACGGCATGGTCACCGAGGGCACCAACGTGGGGCCGAACATGATGATCGCCGCCACGGGCGACCCCGAAAACGCACGCCGCCAGGGCGAAGTCGCCGCGTCGGAAGGAATGGCGGTCGGCGCGAACTACGCGTTCGCCCCGGTCATCGACATCGACAACAATTTCCGCAACCCCATCACCAATACCCGCACCTACGGGAGCGACCCCGCGTTTGTCGCGGCGGCGGGCGAGGCATTCACCCGCGCGGTACAGGCGAAGGGCATGGCGGTCTCTATCAAGCACTTCCCGGGCGACGGCTGTGACGAACGCGACCAGCACCTCGTCACCAGTATCAACTCGCTCTCGACCGAGGAATGGGACAAGACCTACGGTATGGTGTACCGCCGCTCGATCGAGGCGGGGGCTCTCACCGTCATGGTCGGGCACATCATGCAGCCCGCCTACTCCCGGGCGCTCGTGCCGGGCATCCGTGACGAGGATATTCTCCCGGCGACCCTCGCGCCGGAACTGCTCCGGGGTCTGCTCCGCGGCAAACTCGGCTTCAACGGCATGATCATCACCGACTCGTCCACGATGGCGGGTATGTGCGTCCCCATGGATCGCCGCGTCGCCGTCCCGCGTGCCATCGCCGCCGGGTGCGATATGTTCCTGTTCACAAAGAATATCGATGAAGATTACGGCTACATGAAAGCCGGGCTCGAAAACGGGATTCTCACCCGTGAGCGGCTCGACGAAGCGGTCATGCGAATCCTCGGCGTCAAGGCGGCGCTCCGCCTGCCCGAGAAGCGCGCCGACGGCTCAATCTTCGTCTCCCCCGAAAGGGCGCGGGAGGTGGTCGGCTGTGCCGCACACCGCGAGATCGAGCGCGAGGTCACCGACCGCGGCGTGACGCTCGTCAAGGATAAGGAAAACCTCCTGCCCATATCGCCCGAGAAACACAGGCGTGTGCTGCTCATCGGGCTCCGCGGCGGGGAGAACGCCTTCGGCACCGGGGGCGGCGAGGACATCGAGGCGGCGACCGCCGAGGCACTCCGCAAAGAGGGCTTCGACGTGACGGTCTTTAAGCCCGCAAAGGGATTTGAGGGATTGATGGCGCCGTATGCGGACGTCGTCGACCGCTACGACCTAATCCTCTACGTCTCCAACCTCGCCACCAAGTCGAACCAGACGACGGTGCGCATCGAGTGGGCGAGCCCCATGGGCGCGAACTGCCCCTCCTACCTCTCGGTGGTACCGACGGTGTTCGTGTCCTTCGCGAACCCGTACCACCTGCTCGACGTACCGCGGATTAAAACGTTTATCAACGCCTATAAATTCAAGGACGCGACCGTGCGTGCGGTCGTCGATAAACTCCTCGGGCGCAGTCCGTTCACGGGGGTCTCTCCCGTCGACGCCTTCTGCGGCAAGTGGGACACGCATCTCTGACATTCAGTGAAAGGAAACCGAAACCATGTCTGACGCGAAGATTCTGATGGAAGTGCGCGGCGTATCGAAATCGTTCGGTCCGACCGTGGCGCTGAAAAACGTGGACATCACCGTCCGGGCGGGCGAGATCCGCGGGCTCATCGGGGAGAACGGGTCGGGGAAATCCACCGTCACCTCCATTTACGCCGGAATGCAACCGGCGGACAGCGGGGAAATGTACTTCCTCGGGGAGCGGTGGGAGCCCGCCTCCATGGTGGACGCGATGCGGCGCGGCGTGGGTATGATCGTCCAGGAGACGGGCACCATCGCCGATATCCCGGTCGCCGAGAACATCTTCCTCGGCGAGGAGGACGCATTCCGCCCCTTCAAGACCAAGGGGGGCGGCACCTGGGGCCCCGTCAATCGCCGGGCGCTCCTGCGCCGGGCGCAGGAGGCACTCGACGACATCGGCGCCGGACATATCCGGGCGACGGACATCACCGGTTCGCTCGATATGCAGGATCGGAAACTCATCGAGATCGCCAAGGTCTGGATGGGGCACCCGAAAATTCTCGTCGTCGACGAGACGACGACGGCGCTCTCCCAGCAGGGACGCGACATCATCTACGACCTGATGGAACGGCTCGCTTCGTCGGGCGGCGCCGTGGTGTTCATCTCCCATGACCTCGATGAAATCATGGAGAAGTGCAACGCCCTGACCGTCCTGCGCGACGGCTCGATCATCCGCACGTTCACGAAAGAGGAGTTCGACGCGGACGCCATCCGCACCTCCATGATCGGGCGGGAACTCGAGGGGAGTTATTACCGCGACGATACCGATTACGATATCCCCCGGGAGAAAGCGATCGAACTCGCGGACGTCCGTTACCGCGACCGGGTGCGCGGCATCAGCCTCACCGCCCACCGGGGCGAGATCCTCGGCATCGGCGGACTTTCCCACTGCGGAATGCACACGCTGGGCAAACTCCTCTTCGGAGCGCTCCGCCCCGATGAGGGCGAGGTGAAAGTCTACGGTCGCCGCCCCCTGCACGGAAAGGGAAACGGGGAGGAACCCGGAAAACCGGGCGCCCGGCTGGATCCCGACTCGGTGGAAACCGTGAAGAACGAACGCTTCGCCATCTCCCGCGGCATCGGTTACGTCGCGAAAGACCGCGACACCGAGTCGCTCAGCACCGTGACGACCATCCGCGACAACGTGGCGATCACGGGTCTCGACCTTTTCAAAGTCGGGAAGTTCCTGATCCTCTCCTCAAAAGAGAGAGAATATGTCGAGACACAGGTGAACGCCATGTCCACCAAATACTTCTCGATCGACCAGCCCGTCGCGACCCTCTCGGGCGGGAACAAGCAGAAAGTCGTCTTTGCCAAGTGGGTCGGCGCGGGGTCGGATATTCTGATTCTCGACTGCCCGACGCGCGGCGTCGACATCGGCGTCAAGCAGGCGATGTATCAACTCATGTACCGCATGAAAAAAGAGGGCAAGACCATTGTGATGATCTCGGAGGAAATGACCGAACTCATGGGGATGTGCGACCGGCTCCTCATCATGAAGGACGGCGAGATCACGCGTGAATTCCTGCGCCGCGACGGTTACAGCGACAGCGAGATCATCCGCTATATGATTTAAAAAGGAGGAAACACACCATGCAGACCCAAACTGCCACCGAAAACATGGGGGGGCTCCTCCCGGACGCGATGGAAAACCGCCGCCGGCGCGCCGTGTTCGTATCGAAGTTCATCAACTTCATTCCGCTCATCGGGCTGGTGCTGGTCGTCGGGCTCTACTTCCTCTCGGTCGCCGTCACCGGCTACCGTCTCTCCATTCAGATGGAGATGATCATCAACAAGATCATTCTCGTCGCCTTCGTCGCGACGGGCGCGACCTTCATCTTCACGATCGGGTCGTTCGACCTTTCGCTCGGGGCGAATATGCTTCTCTCCGCCGTCGTCGGCTCGCTCGCCTACCGGGCGACCAAGTCGCTCTGGCTGATGGTGCTTGTGTGCGTGCTGGTCGCGATCGGCATCTCGCTCATCAACTACCTGCTCGCCGCGGTCTTTCATCTCCCGGTCTTTATCATGACCGTCGCGATGATGACGGTGCTGTCCACGATCTCGTCCTTTATCCTCGGCGGCGAGACGCTCTATCCCGGGTTCGCCCAGCGGGGGAGCGAGGACTATGAGATCTACCACAATATGCTCGACACCATATGGTTCCGCTTCGGACTGCTCGCGCTTTACGTGCTTGTCTGCTGTTTCCTCTTCTACTTTACGAAACTCGGACGGCAGCAGAAGTTCCTCGGCGGCAACCCTGTCTGTGCGAAACTCTCCGGCATCGGCATCGTCAAGATGACCTTCATCTCGTTCACGATCGCCGGCGTCGGCATCGGGCTCGCGGCGTTCTGCTCGACGCTCCCGTCCGGCTCCATTGAGAGCGCGACCGGGTCGGACGTCGGCATGAATATGCTGATCGCCATCGTCTTCGGCGGTATGGCGCTCTCGGGCGGCCCGAAAGCCAAGGCGTTCGCCGCCTTCCTCGGCGGCTGTACCATGGCGTTCCTCGACCTCTTCATGTCGAACATTCTGAGTTACGCCGAGGTCGAGAGCGGGAAAGACGCCATTACGATGCTCGTCAAAGCCATTCTGTTCCTCATTGTCGCGGCGCTGCTCGGTATCGCGTCGCGGTCGAAGCAATTACCTCGCTGACCCAAAATATGAAAACAAGGAGAACCACCATGAAAAAAGTATTGTCTTTACTGCTGACCCTTGCCATCGTCGCCGCCGCGGTGCTGACGCTCGCGTCCTGCGGCAAGAAGAAAGTCGCCGCCAAGATCGGCGTCATCCGCGGGGACGCCTCCAGCGTGGAAGCGCTCGCGTGGGAGAAATACCTGAAAGACCTCTCCGACGAAATGGGCGTGAAGATTGACTTCACGACCGCGATCGAGAGCGCCGACCAGGAACTCCAGGCCGTCCAGAACTACGGCTCGCAGGGGTATAACGGCGTCATCGTCATGACCGCCTACAACCCCACCACCATTCTTGAGAAGTGCCAGGAATACAAGATGTATATGGTCGTCGGTGCCGCGCACCCCGATTTCGAGAATTCCGACAACTCGCTCGTCAAGGATCCGAACGTTGTCATTGGCGACTTTAAGAACTATCCCTACTACGTCGGAGCGACCGGCCCCTCCAACTACGGGGAAGTCCTCTCGGGCTACGAAATGGGGAAATCCGGTGTTGCCGCCGGTTTCACGAAGTACAGCGTCTTTACCGGCGCGACCGCTTACGGGCAGATGATGCACGCGCTGCGCATCGCCGGCTGGTTCGCCGCCCTGCATGACGACGACCCGAGCGTGACCTACAACGGTGTTGCCTGCACGCTCGAAAACTGGAAGACCATCACGGCGCAACTCCAGAAGGACCTCGGCGTCGACCTTTCCAAATTCAAGAGCGACAAGTATCAGATTCTCGCGCAGGCGGGCGGTTACTCCTTCCTGCAGGGTGACTCCACCGCGAAAGCGGCCGTCGCGAACCTCTCCGCCGCCGCAGGCGTGCAGTGCGTGTTCGCCGCCGGCTCCGCCGACGCCGTCGCCAACCTCGAGCCTGCCGGGTCGACCGTCAAGTATATCGGTAACGACTCGCTCGGCGAGACGTTCGAGACCATGTTCAAAAACGGCAAACTGATTTTCGACATCGCGAAGTACAATTCCTATATCGGCCCCGCATTCGCACTGCTCCTGAAGTCCATCTACAACGATTCCGCCGTGCGCGTGGACGGTAAGCCCGTCTCGATCGAGCAGGCATCGCTCAGCATCACCAAGGCAGACGACTACACCACCATCAACACCGTGGAGACCAAGGACGGCGGTTACTTCTTCTCGTCCGAATTCCTCTCCGCGTATATCCAGGAATCGAAACTCGGCGAGAACGCTTCCGGTCATACCGAAATCACGGACAAGGCGTTCGTCGAAATCTGCTCCGGCAAGGCAACGCTCTCGGAGGGCGGTCTCTATGAGACGACCAAAGCCATTTCCAAGGCATACACCGCCGCCGGTCACGACATCTTCGTCTTCAAGAAAGAGGACTGACACCGCAAAATGACCGTTTCCCCGGGAGACCCCCGAAAAAGGGGCGCGTCTCCCCGGGGGGACGACCCAAGTCCCGCCCGCTCCGGGCGGGGAACATACGCGGGGCGGAGCCCCCGAACATGAGGTGAACCATGAACAAAAAACTGGACAGTTATCTCAGCCGGCATGAAAAACTCCGTCCCGTCGTCTCGGGCGGGCTGACCGCGGCGCGCGTCTCGGTCATGCCGCTCCTGTGCCTCGCCCTCATGGCGATTCTGTGCGCCGCCGCGGGGACGCAGCTTTTCCGCGGCGGGGACGCGGGCAACGTCGGCGCGTTCTTCAAGAACATCTGCTACTACGCGCTCCTGTCGTTCGCCGTGTCCATCAACCTGCACACCGGGCGCATGAGTTTTGACTGCGGCGCCATCATGGTGCTGTCGACGACCGTGGGCTTTATGGTCGGGGTGGGGAACGACAATGTGTTCCTGACCCTGCTCGTCGCCGCCGCCGTCGGGTGCCTGCTGTCTGCCATCTCGGGCGCGCTCTATATCCTGCTTCGCCTGCCGAGCATGATCGTCTCGCTCGGCACGACCCTCATTTTTGAGGCGATCGCGTATCTTCTCGTGCGGGCGTTCGCCTACAACGGCGACATCGAGACGATCTACCTGCGCCGCGCGCTCACGCCGAAACTGCTCGGCTTCAGCGCGAGTGTTTCCGCCATGCTGATTATGGCTCTCACCGCGACCTTCTTCATGATCGTCGTGTTCCACTACACGAAGTTCGGTTACGACTACCGCGCGCTCCAGGGCGGGCAGAAGATCGCCGTGAATACGGGTGTGCGCGAGGTCGGGAACGCCATCGGGTGTTACCTCATCTCCGGGGTTTTGCTCGGGCTCGCCGGGGTGGTGAACTTCACGTTCGCGACCGCCGTCCAGCCGTCCATCAACTTCGGCACCGTGCCGTTGATGTTCGAGTGCTTCTGCCCTCTGTTCTTCGGCGGGTTCCTCACTCGGTATATCAATAAGCAGGCGGGGATTCTCATCGGCGTCGTGTCCTACTCCTTCATCCAGTCCGGGCTCGGGCAGATCCGCAACGCGCTGAACTGGAACAATTTCGTGATTCCGCTCATCAATGCGACGATCCTCGTGCTGTTCATGATTTACCAGACCAACGAGGCGACGATCCGCGCCCGCGTGCGCGGCTGGTTCCGCCGTCGGCGCGAGGGGGAGGCGTCCGCATGAGCGCCGTGCGGTGTCCCCGAGGGAGCATTCCGCTCTGGGGGAGCGTGATCCCCGGCAATACGGGGAAGCCGAAGCGCGACGCTCTGAAGATCGACCCGACGCTCGATCCCGGGGAGGCAATGGCGTTCGTCTTTGACCCGCGCCATCATCACCCGACCTCGACCCGGGAGTTCGATACTGCCGTCTGGCATAACGCGATCCTGCGCGGTCGGTCGGGGGAGGACTTCGACGACGAGCCGTATCTGACGCCCTATGTCGTGCCGGGCAGTGACATCTGTGTCCTGCTCGCCGCGGGCGGCGCCTATCTCGACGTCTCGACCGAGGACGAGTCCGCGCCTGTCGCGCGGGAACTCAACCGCCACGGCATCACGGCGTTTACGCTGAACTACCGTTTCTATCCGTACACCGCGCCCGTGCCGTTCCTCGACTGCCGGCGGGCGATGTGCCTGCTCCGCGCCCGCGCCGGAGAATTCGGGTTCGACCCCGAAAAGATCTGCCTCGGCGGCTTCTCCGCCGGGGGGAACCTCGCGGCGACGACGGCGCACCTCTTCGGGGAGATGCCCGAAATACCGGGCTACACGCCGGACGACATCGACCGCGTCGATCCGCGCCCGAATGCGCTCATGCTGGCGTATCCGAAAGTCATCTTCACCGATACGCACGACCTGCTCCTGCCGATTCTCGGCGAAACGTTCTTCACCTGCGACATGGATGAAGCCGTGCGGCACTATACCGTCACCAATCATATGGAAAAGGGCGTGACGCCCCCGACGTTCCTCGTCGGCTCGGTGAACGATACCGTCGTCGACCCGGGGAACCTCTATGCCTACGCCGTGCGCTGTCACGAAATCGGCGTTCCGTGCGAGCTCCATGAATTCCTCGAGGGGGGACACGGCTACGGCTCGGCGCGCGACCGCGCGTACAGCCCATGGGCGCCGCCCGGCGACTACCGCGGGCTCGATACCTGGTGCGACCTGTTCGCCGTCTGGCTCGAGAAGATCTTCCGCGCCCCCGGTGAGCGGCACTACCGCTGAATCGGGCGAGGGGCGGAGAGGGAACGTGTCCCGGCGGCGGAAAGAATGGCGGAACTGCCCGGCGGAGCGAAACCGGGAGCAGACAGACGCCAAAACCGCAACCGCACCCACCGAGCGACCGCAAAGCCGAACCGTCGCGTCAACCGAACAACTGCACAAACCACGTACCCGCCGACGATC
>SFZB01000099.1 GCA_004558975.1 bacterium | reverse complement strand
TGCTATAATAGAATCAGATTGCGTGAAACGGAGGAATTGCCATGAAGCGTGTATTCATTACGGTGCTGGATGGCGCGGGCGCGGGCTGGCTGCCGGACGCGGCCCGCTATGGCGACGAGGGCGCGTCCACCATCGCCCATGTGGTGGAAAGGTGCCATCCCGCCCTGCCGAACATGGCCCGGCTGGGTCTGGGGCAGATTGAGCCCCTGGGTTATCCCGCGGACGCGGGCGCGGTGGGCGCCTTCGGGCTGTGCCGGGAAATGAGCGCCGGCAAGGACACCACCACCGGCCACTGGGAAATCAGCGGGCTGAGGCTTGAAAGACCCTTTCCCACCTTTCCGAACGGGTTTCCCCGCGATTTCCTTGACAGATTCGAGGCGGCCATCGGCCACAAAACCATCGGCAACAAGGCGGCCTCCGGCACGGCCATTCTGGACGAGCTGGGCGGGGAACACATGCGCACCCATGCGCCCATCGTGTACACCTCGGCGGACAGCGTGTTCCAGATCGCCGCGCACGAGGATCTTGTCCCGCCCGAAAAACTGTATGAATATTGTCGCGCCGCGCGCAAGATCCTCACGGGCAGACACGCCGTCGGCAGAGTGATTGCCCGCCCGTTTGTCGGTACGCCGGGAAATTTCACGAGGACGGCGAACCGCCACGACTTCTCGCTCGAGGCGCCCGGCGCCACCCTGCTCGACATGGTGTCGGGTGCGGGGCAGAGCGTCATCGCGGTCGGTAAGATCTCGGACATTTTCGCCGGGCGCGGCGTCACGTCCGCCCGCTTCACGCACTCGAACGCCGAGGGCATGGCGGAGATGATGCGCGCGGTGCGCGAGGACTTCCGCGGGCTGTGCTTCGTGAATCTGGTGGATTACGATATGCTCTACGGTCATCGCCGCGACCCCGAGGGGTATGCCCGGGCGCTCAACGCCTTCGACGACTTTTTGCCGTCCTTCCTCGCCGGGATGCGGGAAGATGACGTTCTCATGGTGACGGCGGATCACGGCTGTGACCCGTCCTATCCAAAGACCACCGACCACACGCGTGAATACACCCCATGGCTGATTGCCGGAGCCGGCGTTCGGGCGGGCTCGCTCGGAACGCGCGACGGCTTTGCCCATATCGCCGCGACCGTCGCCGACCTGCTCGGCGTGCCGTACAGCGGTGCCTGCGAGAGCCTGCGAGGGGAGATTTTACGGTAATCGACAAAATCATTGTTATATCCGTATCATTCGACGGAGAGGAGCCGAAACATCGGCTCCTCTCCGTTTGCCTTTTGTTTGCTCATATCGGCTTTTCCGTGCTCGTTCGCTTCGCTTTTTCCGCGTTTGCTTGCGCTGTTTGTTGCCGCGACGCAGACACGCGCGGCGCCTCCGTCATATCCTGTTAAAGAGCGTAGGACGCTCAGAAAGAAAGGAACAGGAATGGAAGAACAAAGACGCGACCGCCCTGAGGGACAGAGCGGCAGTAACGGGGGCACACCGTGCTTCCCGGGCGACATTGATAACGGCATCGCCGCGGATATCCCGCTCGCGATGGTGTATTCTCCGAAACAGTTCTGGCGCGATCTTTACGATAACGCCGAGGCACTCCATCGCGGGACGCTGTTTCGGGAACTGTATTTCCCCCTGGAATCGGTAGAGGGAGGAGAAGAAGAATGACGGAACAGGAAAAAGCATTGCACGAGTTGCAGAAACTCGCGTTCGCTCTGCAGGAAGCGGTGCTGTATCTCGACGGGCACCCGCACAATACCGCCGCCCAGCGCTTCTATCAAAAGACCATGGCGGAGTACGGGCGGCAGATGGCCGTCTACGAGCGCCGTTGGGGGCCACTTGCCCCGCTCGCGCCCGGCGCCATGTCCGAGCTCGGCGGTCGCGGCTGGCAGTGGACGACACAGCCGTGGCCGTGGGAGATGAATTACCCTGCGGGGAGCGACGGTGACATGACTGAGACGACCCTTGAGGAAAGCGCCGATACGGGGGAAGGAAAATAAGATGTTTATATACGAAAAGAAACTGCAATACCCCATTAAAATCAAGAATCCGAGCCCGAAAATGGCGTCGATCATCGTCAGTCAGTTGGGCGGCCCCGACGGGGAACTCGGCGCGGCGACGCGCTACCTCTGTCAGCGGTTCTCCATGCCGTATTCCGAGGTGGTGGGGATCCTGACGGACGTCGGTACGGAGGAACTCTCGCACGTCGAGATGATTTCGACGATCCTTTACCAACTGACGCGCAATCTGACGCCTGAGCAGATCGTGGCGAGCGGCTTCGATAAGTACTTCGTCGATCATACGACAGGGACATATCCGACCGCCGCGGCGGGCTCGCCGTTCACGGCGGCATACGTCGGGGTCAAGGGGGATCCGCTCGCAGACCTCAATGAGGATCTCGCCGCGGAGCAGAAAGCCCGCGTGACGTATGACAACATTCTGCGCCTGTGCGACGACCCGGACGTGAAGGACGCGATCCGTTTCCTGCGCGCCCGTGAGATCGTTCATTACCAGCGCTTCGGTGACGCGCTCCGCGTCACGCAGGATCATCTGAACTCGAAGAATTTCTATGCCTATAACCCCGGATTTGACCGCGACCTCCGTCGCTTCGGGAAGAAGAAGTCGTAAAACCGATTGCCTGTAGCAACTCGGGAAAAGATTGCCGTACAGAGCGCAGATACGGG
>SFZB01000098.1 GCA_004558975.1 bacterium | reverse complement strand
GAAACTGGGGTATCCCGTCGCGTTCCGTGATTCCAAGTATATCTTCGACGACAGCAAGATCGAGTCGCACTCGGCGCTGACGCCGACTTATAAAATCCCCAAACAGACCGACCTGAACGAGCGGGAAAAACAGGTGTACAGTACCGTGTTCCGCCGCTTCGTCGCCGTGTTCTGCGACCACCCGTGCCGGGTGGAGCGGAGCGAGCTGCACCTCATGTGCGGGGAATACGAAGAGTTCGTCCTCAAGGGGACGGCGATCCTCGACGCCGGGTGGACGAAATACGACGATTATACCAAGAAGGATAAATTCCTGCCGAACCTTGCGGTGGGCGACGTCGTCACGACCGCGTTCGCCCCGCAGGAGAAAGAGACGACCCCGCCGCGCCACTACACGATCGAAACGCTCAACAACTATCTGAAAAACCCGTTCAAGGAGGAGCGCGCCGGTGCCGCGGGCGAGGAACGCGCTATGACGGGCGGTGAAGAGGGCGCGAGCGACGAAGAGGATTACCGCGCGATTTTCGAGGGGCTCGAACTCGGGACGGAGGCGACGCGCACCGGCATCATCGACAACGCGCGCAGCTCCAAATATATCGAACTGCAAAAGGACACGTATCTGATTCTGCCGGACGGCGAGTATCTCATTGAGACGCTGACCGACCTCGGGATCGTCATGGATAAATACAAAACCTCCGAAATGGGGCAGGCGCTCAAGAAAGTGTTCCGCGGCGTCATGACGGTGGAGGACAGCACCCACCTCGCCGAAGAGGAGATCCGCGAGGTCTTTTCCCATAAAGACGAGGCGCTCGCCCGCGTCGGCGATACCGGTACGGAGGGCGAGATCATCGGCACCTGTCCCGTCTGCGGCGGTCAGGTCATCAGAGGCGCGCGGGCGTATGCCTGCGAGCGGGAGGGCTGTACCTTCCGCGTCGGGCTGCACATCTGCCGCCGTGCCATTTCGCCCGATATTGTCAAGACGCTCCTCGACGGCGGGCATACGCCCGTCATCGACGGCTTCGTCTCCAAGAACAATCGCCGCTTCTCGTCGGCACTGATCCTGAAAGACGGGAAAGTCGTCTTTGACATGGAGGAGAGCCGCGACGGTGAGGCGATCCCCGGGGTGAAGTGCCCTGTGTGCGGCAAGAAAATGGAATACGGTCGGTTCGACTACCGTTGCAGCGCCAAAAAGTGCGGTTTCCGCGTCGGGCGCACCATTCTCGGGTGTAAGATTTCGGAGGAGGCGCTTGCGGCGCTGACGAAAACGGGCGTGACGCCGCATCTCGACGGCTTTGTCTCCAAGACCGACGGCACGCGTCACGGCGGGTATCTGGCGCTCCGCGGCGGGGAAGCGAAGATTGTTTTCCAAGACGCAGAACTGCCGATCCCCGACCACGAGGAGCCGAAAACCGCGGCTCCGCGCCGTAAAAAAGCCTCGGACACCGCCGAGACAGCCACGGGTGGCAGGAAGAAAAAATCCGCCGGCGACGCTGCGGAGGAAAAGGACGCCGCGACGGCATCCGTCTGGCAGAAGGACGCCCCGACGCCCACACGGGGATCTGCAGAACCCGTCAGCATCGGCAAGTGCCCCGTGTGTGGGGAAAACGTGGTGCGCGGGCGGCAGAACTGGGGCTGTATGGGCTACAAAAACGGCTGTACGTTCCGCATTCCGTTCGTCTACGCCGGTTACACGCTCACCGAGGAGGACGCCAAGGCACTCCTCGAGCGCGGACGCACCAAAATCATTCGCCTGCACGACGACCGCACCTATGTCCTCAAACTGCAGGGCGGTGCCGTCACACATGAGGAGGAGAGCCTGTGAAAACACCGATTCTGCCCTATGCGCTGTTTGACATGGACGGCACCCTCGTCGATTCCATGGGATACTGGCGCGAGATGCCGCTCGAGTACCTCGCCGAGGTCGGCATCAGGCCGGACGCGGAAGGACTGCAACACCTGACGTCGGCACGCGGCTACGGAGAGATCATCGCCTACTTTGCGTCGCTCGGGATCCGGACGACCCTGCCGGAGATGCTCCGGTTCGTGGCGACGCATATCGCGCGGCATTATGCGGAGGAAGTGCAGGTCAAGCCGGGGGTCCCGGCGCTCCTCGAGTCCCTGCGCGCCGCCGGGTGCCGCATGGGGGTCGTCACGCTGACCCCGCACGCGGGAACCTCCGTTTGCCTTACCAAAACGGGGCTTGCCCCCTATTTCGATTTCGTCCTGACCCCGGAGGATATGCCGGGGGGCGGCGGCAAGGAGGCGCCCGGTATCTTCGAGGAGGCGCTCCGCCGTCTCGGGTGTGAAAAGCCGCAGGACTGTCTGCTGTTTGAAGATTCGTATTACTCGATCGCGACAGCGGCGAAAATGGGTTTCTGCGTCATCGGGGTTCGTGATGCATGGGCGGCGTTTGAAGAGGAGAAAATACGGACGAGTGTCGCCGAGTACCTCGACCTTGGCGAAGTGCCGGGGGCGCCGCACCCGGAGGACGTGCGGTAAAGAGCAAAATGGCATCGTTCCTCTTGATTTTGCGGGGACTGTGTGCTATACTACTGTTTTGTAAATCAGACTATATAAAACGCAAGGAGTCAATCACATGAAAATCCTCGTGATCAACGCAGGCAGTTCTTCTCTCAAGTATCAACTTTTCGACATGGATACGGGCGACGTGCTTTGCCGCGGCGGCTGTGAAAACATCAATGTCGCGAGCAGCAAGG
>SFZB01000097.1 GCA_004558975.1 bacterium | reverse complement strand
GCACGGCGGATAGTGATGCTGTCCTTCGGAGAAATGCATACTCAGCATTCCCCGCAGTTCCGCGATATCCAGCCGCGCCTGATTGAGTTCATGCCACAGATCGCGATGATCCGGTGTATCGGGCATTATGCACCTCCGATTTCCTTTGTGTGAATTCTCCGCAGAATCCGTCCGGTTCCGGACCAGCGCCAGACCGGCTCGCCGTTCGGTGCAAGAACTTCATAGCGGAGTCCGGCATGGAGAATCACATCTCCGCGCTCCGGATCATCCGGCAGATCCTCCGCCGCGATCAGAAAATCGCGCGTCTCCGTCCGGATGGTCACGCCGTATTCATTTTCCGCACGGAACAGCGTCCGTCCCAGCGTCGCCGGGATGTTCAACGTTTCGCCATCCCGGCGCTGGTAGACAATCGGAACGGAGAGCTCCCGGAGCCGCTGTGATTCCAGCCATTCGGCTGCGTTCTCCAGCAGTCCCATTATTCACTGGCGATGATGCCGACCGCGCGGAGTGCGGCAAGAATCGTGTTGGTCTTTTTCGTCAGCGAGGCAATCGCATGTTTGCAGTCACACCCGCTTTCACAGGCGAGAACGGGAATCGTGTCGGACGGAGTTCCGCCCGAATTGTCGGTCAGATCCGTGATCGGATCGCCCGCGGCAAAGGTCGTCGCAAGGCTGTACGGGGCGTTGAGAAGCACACGAACCGTATCGTCGGCCGCCTCCGCCGCCGCAATGGCCTTGCCGAGGTAGTGGTTCGATCCGCTGACCGTGGTCGCCTTCTTCGCTCCCGCGTCCCAGTAGACCGTTGAGCCGGAAGGAATCGCGCCCTCCGCTTTCACAACATCGAACACACCGACCACTGCAAGACTGCCGAGGGTATTGGCTTCGATATCGAGCCGGGCGATCCCGATCAGATCCGCGATGATGACCACATCCCCTGCGGCAACCGCCTCCGTCGGGCGGTAATCAATGGCGTCACCCTTCTGAACATAGCGTGCAAGCATTGTAAAAAATCTCCTTGAATTTGAGTTTGAAGGTTAACTGCTTACGCGGCCCCGTTGGCTTTGACCATGCCGCGGTGATCCTGCTCGCGAACGCCAAGATCGAAATACACACGGAACCAGAGACCGAGGGTGTTGAAGTCCGTCTCGCCGCGCTCAACGGTCGGCGTGCGCTTCCCTTTCAGGAAGCCGATCTCCCAGGTATCGACCGTTTTCGGGTCGCCGAAGAGATACCACCCGGTCTGGCTGGATCCCTCGTAGGCGCTGTTGCCGAGATACGGCGAACTGATCACCTGAAGATTTTCATCGGAAAGCACATTCAGCGCCGGACGAACCGCGTTGTCCGTGCCGCTCATGATGAGGGTCGCCCCCTGCGTCAGTTCGATCGCGAGATGCTTGAGCGCAGTCGGAACCAGCAGATATTTCGGTTCCACCGAGATCGGCTGACCGTCGGCATCCACCTGATCCAGGAAGAGCTGGATCGCCTTCTTGAGCGAATCGGAACTCAGCGCCGAACTTGCGCCGGAGAGCAGGTTTTTGTGATTCGTGCTGAACAGCGCCTTGCCGTCCGCCTGCGCCGGATTCGAGAGAAGCCGGCTGAAAAACAGCTGATCGATCAGTCGCGCCGCCCGGTTGCCCATCGCCGTCGGCACTTTCATGAATGCGCCCAGATCATCGTTGATGATCATTTTGCGCGTCAGGCAGAACTTTTTCCCGTAGGTGTCGAGCTGGTTTTTCGCGCTCTCTTCGATCAATCCGCCGTCCTTGATCTCGCCGTCGGCGGCAATCGGAAGCAGATCGCCCACATCCGTCAGGCGGAAGCGGTCGTTCTCCTTGAAATCGTTGAGGTCGCCCGTGGAACACAGCTTCATGGCGATGATCGGCTGGGCCTCGTAGCTCTGCAGGAGTTTCTTGTTCGCCACGTTGCTCAGGATCCCCGGAAGCGAAACACTCGAGAACGCCGCACGGATCGTTTCATTGTCGAAGCCGCGGCTGTACGGAATGCCGTCGAGTTTCATACATTCGATCAGAAGCTGCTTCAGCGGCATGTCCATTTCGGCCATCCCCGCTTCCACCGTTCGGGCCCCATAGGATTTCTCCAGCTGGTCGGCGCTCACTCCGACCCGGAGACACATTGCCGCTTCGATGGTCTTGCGCAACTCTCCGCCTTCCGGGGCGGTATTCACGCTGATATTGACATTGGCGGCGGGACGTTCGGCACGGATCGTTTCGAGCACCTTCTTCGTCACCACTTCCGGCGTCCAGCCTCCGGCAATCGCCTCCCGTTCAATTTCCGGGAATTCACCGTCGCAGATCGCCTGAATCGCACTGATGCGTTCACGCTCGGCTTTGACGGCGTTCTGAGCCGCTTCACGGGCGGTCGCCGCCACATCCCCGGCGGAGGCCTGAATCGCGGGCGGTGTCGCTTCCGCGGCCGCCTGTCCGGGCTTCTGTTCCGCATTGTCGGGTTTCTTTTCCGGTTCGCCGGGCTTGTTCGCCGGATTGCCGGGCTTCTGTTCCGGTTCCGGCTTTTTTTCCGGATGTGCAGCGTCATTCGGGGCGCTCACGGCGGAAACACTCTTCGTTTCGGACTTGTTGTTCATAGCTTCTCCTTCCTGGTTGACAAGGTTGAATTTCGCATTCACTTTCATATTGGTGTGAGCATCCGCGCCCACGGCAACAACGGAAACCTCCCGCAGCGTCGATTTTTTGATGTGGTAGAACGG
>SFZB01000029.1 GCA_004558975.1 bacterium | reverse complement strand
CTCTGCGGCAGGCATGCGAACCTAATCGCGTGGCTTCGCACGCGACCGGGTTCGGATTCGCAGTGACACGGACAAAAAAGACGACCACCGCAAGGGTGGTCGTCTTTTTTGGCTGCGGCACTAGGATTCGAACCTAGGAAATGACGGAGTCAGAGTCCGTTGCCTTACCGCTTGGCGATGCCGCAATTTCTGAAAGCATGATATATCATAGCATGAGGTGCAGGGTTTGTCAAGCATTTTTTCTCGAATTTTGGCGTGATCGGGAATCCCTGCCAAAGCCCCACCGGAATCCCCCGTTCCGGGGGATTCTTTAACTTTTTGCGCCGGTGCCGGGGCGATCCTCGGGGGCGCCCCGCGAGACAGTCACGTCCTGTTTTTTCACGCGGAAGAGGAGCCGGAGCATCGCCCGCCCGTTCCACGGAATCAGGGGATACAGATAACTGAACGAGCCGTTGAGCGTGCGGTTGGTGACGATGAGGAGCGGAATCAGCAGGCACCCGATGATGAGCCCCGCGAGACCGAACAGCGCGGTGAGCGCCAGTGTGATGAGCCGGAGGAACTTGACGGCGTACGACAGCTCGTGGCTCTGCTGGGAGAACCCCGCGATGGCGATGACCGCCATATAAAAGATGACGTCCGGCGACAGCCACCCGATCGTAACCGCGAAGTCGCCGAGAATGAGTCCCCCGATGACCGAGAGCGAGTTGGAGAGGAGGTTCGGGGTGTTCATGCTTGCGAGCTTCAGGGCGTCGATTGCGAACTCGACGAGGAACAGCTGGAGCAGGAGCGGGAAATCCCCCGGCATGTCGGGTACGACGAACTGCCACGCCGCCGGGAGCAATTCCGCGTGCTGCACGAGATAATACCAAAGCGGTGAGAGGATAAACGAAAGAGAGAAAATGATGAAGCGGAGCAGGCGCAGGTAGGTCCCCGTGACAGGCGGGAAATAGAAATCGTCCGTCTCCTGCAAAAAATCGAAGATCGACGTCGGCAGGATCATCACCTGCGGCGACGTGTCGCATAAAATAAGAACACTTCCCTCCACGAGTTGCGCCGCGGCAACGTCCGGGCGCTCGGTCGAGCGGATCTTCGGGAACGGGTTGTACCACCGCCTCGGGATCAGGCACTCCGCGAGGCTCTGGAAGCCGAGCGTCAGCGACTTCGGGCGGATCTCGTCCAGCCGCCGCGACAGCTTCTCGACATACGTAGCATCCGCAACGCCGTCCATATAACACAGGACGATATCCGTCTTGGATGCCCCGCCGATGTTCTTGTACCGCATCGTCAGACGCGGGTCGCGCAGGCGCCGACGGATAAGGGCGGTGTTGTAGACCAGCGTCTCGACGAACCCGTCGCGGGCGCCCTGCATGACGCGGTCACTCTCCGGCTCCGCCGTCTCGCGCGCCGGGTAGGTGCGGACGTCCAGCACGACCGCCTCCCCGCCGAAGGTGGAGCCGAGCATCGCGACCGCCCCGCTCATCACCGAGAGGAGCGCCGTCTCGCACTCCGCCGTCGCGTCCACTTCGACATACGGTACGCTCGCGTCGATGAACTGCTGTGCCGCGCCCTCGCCTCGCGGAAGTCCCTTGAGCCCCACGAAAAACTGCATGAGCCGTTGCATGACGGTATCTTTGACAAACCCGTCGATATAGTAAAGGGTCAGCTCGTCCTCCCCGATGAGCAGTCGCCGCTCAATGAGGTCAAAACTGTCCTCGACGCGCAGGGCGCTATGCAGATATGCGCGGTTTTCACGGTAATCGGACGAAAATTTTTGCAAAACGCGTCTCCTTTAAAGCTCCGTTAAAGTAGCACCGTTACGGTAAAAGCACAAAAGTGATTCGTCGATGAGTGTAACCACCCGCACCCCTTTTTATGCAAAACCTACGAAAAGAGCAAAAAGAATTGCTTTTGACACGCCGCTCGTGTAAAATGTATATATATTTTCGGAAAGGAGCCCGCCGATGAACCCCTGCGCGCTTGCCGAGACCCCCGGCTACCGCATTGAACAAAAGTATTTTATTTCCCCGTCGGAAGCGGCGGCACTCCGTGAGAGGCTCGACCCGATCCTCGGGCGGGATCCGCACTCGGACGAGCGGCGGCACTACAGCATCGCGAGCCTGTACCTTGACGACCGCGAGGATCATGCCCTCATCGGCTCGCTCCTCGGGGTGAACGCCCGCAAGAAGTACCGTATCCGTGCCTACAACGGCTCCGACGACTTCATCAGCGTCGAGTGCAAGCAAAAGGAAGGGCGCATCTCGCGCAAGACGTCTTTCGCCATCACCCGTGCCGACTACGACCGCCTGATCGCGGGCGATCCCTCGCCGCTCCTCACCTACCCCTGCGACCTCGCGAAGCAACTGTACTGCGACATCCGCACTGCGGACTATCGCCCTCGTTCG
This sequence comes from bacterium, assembly GCA_004558975.1. Taxonomy (GTDB): domain Bacteria; phylum Bacillota; class Clostridia; order Oscillospirales; family CAG-272; genus UBA1740. The sequence goes on along the minus strand of SFZB01000029.1, from coordinate 9,255 downwards.
CTCGTGGTCTATGAGCGCGAGACGTTCGTCCACCCGATTGAGCGCGTCCGTATCACACTGGACACGAACCTGCGCGGCTCGGATACGGTGCGCGATCTGTTTGCCACGGCGCCCCTGCGCTCTCTGCTCCCGCGCGACGCGGTACTGCTCGAGGTCAAGTATGATCGCTTTTTGCCGGCATTTATCGCCGACCTGCTCCCGCGGGACTGTATGCCCGCCACCGCCAACTGCAAATATGTGCGCTCGCGCACGTTATAAGTGATAAAAAGAAAACGGAGGCTTCCCCATGACTCTCGGAGAAATCCTGAAAACCGCGTTCAGCGACGCGTACAGCGGGCTCACCTTTGCCCAGACCGTCATCATCGTCCTCGGCGCGCTGATGTGCGCCGCGATGATCTGCGTCTCCTATCGCCTGACCTTCCGCGGGGCGCTGTTCTCGCGCTCGTTCTGTGCATCGCTCTTTACGATGTGCCTCATCACCACCCTGCTCATCATGGCAGTTCGCACGAATGTCTACCTCTCGCTCGGTACGCTCGGCGCGCTGTCGGTGATTCGCTTCCGCGCCGCGGTCAAGGAGCCGATGGACGTCGCCTATATGTTTCTCGCCGTCTCGGCAGGCGTCATCTGCGGGTCGAACCTGCTCGGCATCGCCCTGCCCGGCGTACTCTTCATCTGCGCCGTGCTAATTCTCATCGGACGCCTCCCGCGCCTGCAGGCACCCTATACCCTCCTCGTCACGGGTGATTCTACGGCAGAGTCCGCCGTCATGGCGTGCATCACCGCCGCCACCGCCCGCCGGAAACTCAAATCCAAATCCGTCATGGGCGGCAACATGGAACTCATCTTCGAGGTGCGCCTGAAAGCAGACGACGCCTTCGTTGCCGACCTCTCGAAAATCCCCGGCATCACCTCCGCCAGCCTCGTCAAGAGCGCCACGGAATACCTCTAATCAACAGTGAGGATACGTACATAGCCCTTTGCGGGGAGAGGACTTTTTGAAAGAAAGTCCTCTCCCCGCACCCCTCTCTCAAAAACTTTCAGAAATGGTTTGTTTGCTCGCGCAAAAAGCACTCGGCTTCAACAAAAACACCCGACATCTAAACAGAGGGCAGATCGCCCTCTTTTCCTTTTACTTTTTACTTTCCCGCCTGCCGCGGTTGCTCCCGGCTCCGCCGATTCCCCCCGAACGCTCGATCGTAGGGGCGACCAATGGTCGCCCCTACAAAATGCACGTTATCTTTCACTACTTTTGCGCCAGCCGCCGCTACGGCAAACGTAGCGCCAGCTATTGCTCAACTTTTGTACCCGAGACAAGCGTGAGGAGAGGCAGAAGCCCCGTGCGCGCCAGCTCATGCCCCGCCAAACGTTGCGCCAGCTATTGTTTCACCTGTGTTGACGAGACAAGAGAGAAGGGATGGAGAAATCGCGTTCACGTCACTGTAGGTGCGTACCGGCAAACTTCTTACTTTATCAGAGAAACCGTTTGTTTGCCTAACGCATTTCCGCTACGCAAAAATGCGTGTTTCTTTGAAAATGGATTGCCCTTGTTGGTACGGTAGATGGCGTGAACGCGGTTAAAGCCCCCGCGTCTCTTAAAGTAAAGGCAACCGACACGGCTCCTCATCTATCCGATGAAAAGTCAATATCGGTTGCCCTTAAAATTTATTTAGGGGGCTTGTTCTCCGCCCTTATCTCTTGTCTCGTCAGGGGGTTAGGCGATTCGGCCCACGGAACAGGAATTCCGCCTCCTTAATCGAAAGCCCCAGGAACAGCATCGTCAGACGGTCGATCCCCAGCCCGAACCCACCGTGCGGCGGGCAGCCGTAACGGAAGAACTCGAGGTAGAACTCGACGTCCTTGTCCAGCCCCTTCTCCTGCGCCTGCTTCTTCAGGATCTCATAACGATGCTCACGCTGTGCGCCGGTCGTGATCTCCACGCCGCGCCAGATGAGGTCGTAACCCTGCGGCACGCCCTCGGCGTTCCGCATATGGTAGAAGGCACGTTCCTTCGCGTCATAGTCGATGACGAAGAGGAATTCATGCCCGTATTTCTCCTTTGAGAACCGGGCGCACAGACGCTCCGCGTCCGTCGTCAGGTCACCGTGCAGCTCGTCCGGCACGGTATAGCCGTAGCGCTCTTCCAGTTCGCGGTACAGATCGGCGAGCCGGATTACCGGGAACGGCGTCTCGGGGACGATGACCTCATATTCTTCACCGAACAGGCGGACGATCTCCTCGCCGTGCGCCTCTTTGACCTTGGCGAGCGCATAGCGGAGCAGGTTCTCCTCCATCTTCATCACGTCATACATCGACTCGACATAGGAGAACTCAAGGTCGAACCCGGAGAACTCGGTCGCGTGCTTGTTGGTGTACGACTTCTCGGCGCGGAACACAGGTCCCGTCTCAAAAATCCTCTCGAGCCCCGCCGCCATCGCCATCTGCTTATAGAACTGCGGTGACTGCGCGAGGTATGCCTTGGTATCGAAATATTTGACCTCGAACACGTCGGAGCCGGATTCGGACGCCGCGCCGATGAGTTTCGGCGTGTGGATCTCGACGAAATGCTCACGAAGCAGATATTCCCGCATCGCGGCGGTCAGGGTCGTCTGGAGTTTCAGCATCAGGTGATTCTGCTCGCGCCGCAGGTCGATCCAGCGGTAGTCCATGCGTGCATCGATATCGGAATCGTCCGCGATCGGCAGCGCCTCGGCGAGCGACTCGATGACGAGCGACTTCGGCGTGACTTCCTTACCGCCCATTTTGACGGACGGATTCAGATGCAGCGTTCCGACCACGGTCAGAACCGAGTGGTTCGTCACCGTGACGATCTCCGGGAACTCGTCCTTCCCGAACGTGACCTGTACTTTCCCCGACATATCGCGCAGGACGACGAAAGCGCCCCACCGCATCTGCCGGATGGCGTCGACGAAACCGGAGATCTTGCACTCGGTTTCCGGCACCATTTCACTGATATAGGTTCTTTCCATGGCTTGCAACCTCTTTTATGGCATTGATCTTCCTTATTATAGATTTCCCTGCCACGGTTGTCAAGCGAATCACGGGAAAAAGCGGGGTTTCAGCGGTCGCCGCCGATCCACGGTGAGTGGGTATCGCCCCTTTCGTCCTCTCCCGGAGCGGACGGCGCGCCGACCTCCTCCGCGATGATGGGTACCGCGTCCGTGTCTCCCTTGTGCTTTTGTGGCGCTGCGAGTGCCGGGAGCATCCTGTCGAACCGCTTCGCGAGCCCGCACGGGAAGCACAGCACCACGCCGGATACCGCCCCGACGCCCGCCTGCAGGATCTCAAAGGGGAGCTTGATCCACGCCGTCGCCGGTGTCGCGTACACGAACGCCCGACCGAGCGAGTACCCCGTCACCATAATGACGGCGCCGACCGTCACGCCGAGCGCCGCGCCGTACCACTTACGCGGGAACAGATAGCGCGCGATGAGCGAGATTGCCACCGCCTCGAGCCCGTGAGATGCGAGCGAGACGAACATGGGGAGCGGGTAGAAGAGCAGGTCGCCGAGGAACGCCCCGACGCCCCCGACGAAGAACGCCGCCAGCGGGTCGAGTAGGATCGCCGCCGTGCAGATGACCACGTCGTTGAGGTACAGGTGCCCGCCCGGCACCGGAATGCTGAAAGAACTCATGACGACGTTCGCGGCGGTGAGAATCGCCGTCACGCACATCCACTGTATCATTTTTGTTTGCTTTTTTGTCGCTTGCATCTTGCTATGCTCCTTTGAAATATGGTACAATCATACCGCAGAACTGATCTTAATAAAAGAACCAAAACAAAGGATTTTTACCATACCAGATGAAGACGAACGAAAGCACAAAGCCGCTCTATCTCATCCTCTATGAAGCCCTCCGCCGCGATATTCTCGCGGGGGTCTATCCGCACGGCTCGCGCCTGCCCTCCAAGCGCACGATCGCCCGTGACCGCGGCGTCGGCATCGTCACGGCGGAGCATGCACTCGCCCTGCTCGTTGAAGAGGGCTACGCCGAGGGGCGGGAGCGGAGCGGCTGTTTTGTGACATTCCGCGACGTGGCGTTCCCCGCCCGCGAGGGAGAACAGCCCCTTTTCCCCGGGGGAGACGCGAAATCGTTTGACCGACCCGCGGCGCGCCTGCCGGGGTCGCTCCCGTTTCCTCTCTATGCCCGCACGGTGCGGCGCGTCCTGTCGGAGGTGGGGGAGCGTCTGCTCGACCGCGCCCCGGCCGCCGGGCTCCCTCTCCTGCGGGAAACGCTCTCGGCATACCTCGCGCGGGCGCGCGGTATCCATGCGACACCGCAGCAGATTCTCATCGGCGCGGGCGCGGAGGATCTCTACGGCGTCATTGCCGCGCTCTTCCCGGCGCACACGATCGCCGTCGAGGATCCGTCCTATGAGAAGATCGCACAGGTCTACCGCCTCGCCGGCGTGAAGACGGAACCCCTCGCCCTCGGGCGGCACGGCATCGCCTCCGGCGCGCTCGCCGCGGCAAAGGCGGGCATTCTGCACGTCACGCCCTACCGCAGTTACCCGACCGGCGTCACGGCGACCCCGGCAAAAAAGCGCGAATACCTCGCCTACGCCGCGCAACCGGGCAGGTATCTCATCGAGGACGACGTAGAAAGCGAATTTTCGCCCGCCGTGCGCCCCTACGAAAGTCTGTATTCCCTCTCGACGGTGGGAAATGTCCTGTACCTCAATTCCTTTTCCCTCACCCTCTCGCCCGCCCTGCGGGCGGCGTATCTGATCCTGCCCCCCGCGCTCGCCGCACGGGCGGAGGAGCTCCTCGGCGCGCGCGCCTGCCCGGTGCCGACCCCGGAGCAGTACCTCATCGCCTATCTGCTCGCCTCCGGCGAGTTTGAGAAACACCTCAACCGCGTCCGCCGCCGCCTGCAAAAGCACTGACGCGGGAAGATGCCCGTACCTTTGCGGCAAAAAAGCGGGCGCGATGATCGGCGCCCGCTTCCGGCTTGACGGATTCGACTGTATTTACGGTTTCTTTGTCGGTTCGTTGGTTTTCTCTTCGGCATTCGGCGATTCCGTTTCTTTTGCTTTGAGGAGTCCGAGAATCTTCTTCTGCGTTTCCGCAATCGCTTCCACCCGTTTATAGAGTTCGTCAATCACGAATTCGCTCTTCAGGTTGACGCGGTAATCGTTCTGCGCCCGTTTGCGATCCTTTGCCTCCTGCCGGTTCTGGCTCATCATGATGAGCGGCGCCTGTACGGCGGCGATACACGACAGCACCAGATTCAAAAGAATAAACGGATAGGCATCGAAGGCGTGCGCGGCAAGGAGCACATTCAGCACCATCCAGATCACCATGACCGCAATAAAGCTGAAGATGAACGCCCAGCTCCCCGCAAAACGGGCAACGGCATCCGCCGCACGCTGACCGAACGAGATCTTCTCGTTCTTCTCGGCGCTTTCCGCGACATTGGTACTGAGCAGTTCGGTCATCAGTTCTTCGTCGGACAGTTCCCTTTCGGCGTCGTGAAGCAATTCCTTCATAATTTTCTTTTTGGTTTTCTGGGTATTCATGGCGAACCTCCCTAATGGTCATGTTACCTCTTTCCTTGTTTGTATTGTACCCCATACTTGCCTTTTTGTCAATTCCGCACCGCCCGCGCAAAAAATAACCCACCCCCTTGTATTCCGCATATACTTCTGATAGAATCCTGTTGTTCAAAATCAAGAAGTGGGATATCCATATGGTTAGTTTATTGCTTGCCGTGATCTATCTCGGCTTTGTTTCCCTCGGGCTCCCCGACTCGCTCCTCGGCTCGGCTTGGCCGGTCATACGGGAGGAGTTCGGCGTATCCGTCTCCTCGCTCGGCGTCGTAACGATGCTCATCTCGGGCGGCACGATTCTCTCGAGCCTGTTTGCCGATCGGCTGATCCGCCGCATCGGTACCTATTTCGTCACGCTCGCGAGCGTGTGCCTGACGGTCATCGGGCTGTTCGGCTTCTCGATCGCCCGCTCGTTCCCGATGCTCCTCATTTTCGCGCTCCCCTACGGGCTCGGCGCCGGGGCAATCGATACCGCGCTCAATCACTACGTCGCCCTGCATTTTTCCTCCCGGCACATGAACTGGCTGCACTGCTTCTGGGGGGTCGGTACCATCGTCAGCCCCTATATTATGGGCTACTGCCTGACCGGGGCGAGCGGCTGGCACGGCGGGTTCCGCACCGTCGGCTGTATCCAAATTGCGCTCCTCGCCGTCATCGCCGCCTCCTTCCCGCTCTGGCGGCGCCCGCCGCACGCGAGCGAAACGCCGGAGGTACCCGAACGTGTGCTGACCTTCCCCGAGAAGTGGCGCACCCCGGGGGTACCGCTCGTGCTGTTTGCCTTCCTCGCCTACTGCGCGACGGAGGCGACCGTCATGTCCTGGGCGAGCACCTATCTTGTCGAGGCGCGCCACATCGGAGAAGTCACCGCCGCGAAGTGCGGGGCACTCTTCTTCATCGGCATGACCGTCGGACGGTTCCTGTCCGGATTCCTCTCCCCGCGCCTCGGGGACTGCCGCATGATCCGCATCGGTGAGGGCATCGCCGCCGTCGGGATCGTCGCGCTCTTCTTCCCGCTCCCCGACCTCGGCGCCATGGCGGCGCTCATCGTCATCGGGCTCGGCTGTGCGCCGATTTACCCCGCCATTATCCACGCCACTCCGTCGAACTTCGGCGCCGATGTCTCGGGCAGTATCATCGGGCTGGAAATGGCGTTCGCCTACGTCGGCTCGACCTTGATGCCCCCGCTCTACGGGCTGATCGCCGGGCATGTCACCCCGCGTCTGCTCCCCGTGTTTCTCACGGTGTTCTTCACCCTGCACATCGTCCTCATGTTCTTCGCTTTCCGGAAGTGTAACAGCGCCCGCGCCGCCCGCTCGGCGCACAGCGCGGAGGATACCGAATAACCCCGACGCAAACGTTAAAAACCGCGCGGAGCCTATTTTTCTAGGCTCCGCGCGGTATGTTTATGGATTTTGATCGGCGTTGTCCGACGGTTTACAGCGGCTTGCCGCAATTCCCGCAGAACTTCGCGCCCGGCTCATTCTCCGCCCCGCAGGCGGCACAGCGATGGGAGAGGGGTGCGCCGCACGCATTACAGAAGTTCGCCCCGGCAGGGTTCTTCTCCCCGCAGTGCGGACACGGCTCGCCGCTCTCGCGCGTCGCGCGCACCATATCGGAGACGGCGGGCGTCAGGTCGGAGATCGCCTCGCCGGCGACGGGCGTCACTTCGTTTTTCGTGTACTGCGCGATCTCGCGCCGGAAGCCCCAGAGGAGCATCGAAAGCCCCGCCGCAAACATGGGGAGCCCGAGGAAACAGCAGAAGAACAGGGTCGGCATCTCCCCGCTCCCGGCGGCGGCGAAAAAGTTCGCGAAGCCGACGACCGCGAGGATCGCGCCGAGGACGGCGAGTACCCCGCCGAGCGCCTTCAGCGTCTTTTTGATTTTCTCGTGTTGTTCCGTGTTCATATACCCGGCAACCTCTTCTTTTCACATTCTGCTTTCAGTATAGCGGTTTCCCCGCCCGCTGTCAAGCATGAACCCCGCCGGGGGCATCGCTCCCGGCGGGGTGATTCCGTTTTTCCCTCGTTTGTCGCTTACAGCCGGTCGACCGTCCCGAAAAAAAGCGGGAGACCCGTCTCGGCATCGACGATGGCATAGAGGAACGGGCGGGTCAGGTACACCTCGTGCGGCGGGGTCTCGTCGGGTCCCGCGCTCGTGCATTTGTCGATCATGGAGATCGTCGCGGCGGCGGCTTTCGTCCCGTCCGCGTCCAGACGCAGCGTCACGTCCTGCCACATGGCGCTGCAATACAGCCCCATGTCACCGTAATGCCCCATCGCGGAGAGGTCGGCGCGATTCTCGTCAAAGATTTCGGAGAAGCCCATGGTGCGGAGCGCCCCGACGAGATCGACGCGCGCGCTCATCTCGAACGCCGGCGTCCTCGTCAGCACCTTTTCTCCGCTTGCGCCCGCGAGGAGCGCCAGCCATGCGTCACCGTCCAGCGCCGCCGCCGTCTCTGCGGTCGTGCGCCCCTCGTCGGGGAGCAGGGCGACAAAGCGGTATTTCCCGCCGGCATACGGCTTCATAAAGCCCTGCAACCCCTCGGCGGCGAGATACAGCCACTCGCTCGACACGAGGTAAGTGACGTCGCTCTCCGTGCCGTCGGCGTTCGTGAAAATGCCTTTTTTCCGATCCGCCTTTTCGCTGTAAGGGCTCTGCCACTTGGCGTCAAAAGTCAGGGCGTTGATCAGGCACAGCATATTTTCGGCGGTCAGATCGTCGAGGAGATGCTTGATCCTGCCGTCTGTGCGATCCTTCACCCAGCGGTTGATGTCGCGCACCGTGCTTTTGTCGAACGCGGCACGGTAGACGTCCGCCGCGAAGAAGTCGGCGTTTTTCTGCAGGAACGACGGCTCCACCGTGAGGCGGTCATCGTCACGGATCCACATGGAGGACGCGTTTCCCGCGCACCCCGCCGCCCGGAGCATTTCGGCATAGGCATAGAGTGCCGGATTCAGTTCCCCGAGCCCGATGCCGAGCGCGGTCTCCGTCTCGGTGCGGGTTGTACCCGCCGTGCCGTTCGCGAGCATCGCGAAGCACAGGAGCGCCGAGGTCGGCGAGAGCAGTCGGTTCTCCTCCCCGCCGCTCTCACAGAAGAGGGAGAGCGCAAAGGTCGCCGCCGCACGGCGGAACGCCTCGTCCGTCACCTCTCCCGTCTCACTTGTCTTGCGGGTGTACCCCGCCGAGAGTTCCTCCGCCCGGGTATGCAGGGCACAGGACGCGAGTGAGAAGAGCGCCGCCCCGATGAGCCCGAGGCAGACCATTCCGCGTAAAATACGTTTCTTCATATGTGTCGTCTCCTTTTTAAGACCCGTCGGATGCCGTCGGTGCCGGGTCAAGCACCGGGGAGGGCGAAACGCCCGAAGTTTTCGATCCGTATGGCGGTCGGCGTGCCGTTTTCCGCCTGCCGGCCGCGGAGATCCACCGTGATTTCGTAGGTGCCGCGTGCCCCAGGGAGCGCGCCGTCCGAAACGGCGGAGCCGTTTACGATGACGGTAAAATCGCCGTCCCGGGTGGTATATACCGTTTCCTCCCCGTCACGGGTCACGCACAGCATGATTGCCCGGGCGGTCGCCGCGTCCCGCGCGTTTTCGAGCCGGAACACTGCCCGCCCGTCGGCAAAGGAGCAAAACGTCAGGCGCGCGTCGTCTGCCGTGACCGTCGCCCCGACCGAGAAGAGCGCCGTGTTTT
>SFZB01000096.1 GCA_004558975.1 bacterium | reverse complement strand
GTCACACCTGCAAAGGCATAGTTGACGGTCAGCGCCGCACCGGCCTGCGCACGCGACACCGTCACAACACCCGGCACCGTGTCGCGCTCCTGCGCATCCGTCGTCAGTGCTAGACCGAGCGCACCATTGTAGAAGGCGGTCGGAACGGACTTTTCGTCCGAACCCGAATCGTTCGTCGCCACAACCTTCACCGTATAGGTCGCACCATCGACAAGATTCGCGAGATCGAAGGAGAAGTCCTCTTCCGCCGTCACAGTACCGTCATAGACCGTCTCCACCGTTTTGCCGGAACCATCAACGGCAATCGCCTTCACAGACGTTCCCTCCGCGCCCTGCGACAGCTGCGCCGTCACGCGATACGCGCCTTCAACCGTCCGCGCCACGCTGGCGGAGGCAAGAATCGGCTGCGCCGTCTGGCGGAAATAGAATTCGACATATCCCGCCGGATCGTCCAGCTTTCGCGCGGCGAGTTCATACCCCCCGGGGATCGACGAACCGGCCACGACACCACCCTTGCCGTTTCCCGAAACGCCGATCAGCTTCTGCGCCTCCGCGAGAGTGCCCTTGTACTGAACACGCCCCGCCTTGTGGTTCATAATGAAGGAGTTTCCCGTCGTTCCCGAGAACAAGGTTGTGGCATTGATGCGCACGAGTCCCGAACCGATTGTCGCCGTGCGGGAGTTCGCCCAACCATTTATCCCCGAATCGAGGATGACCGTTCCCGCACCTTTGATGACGCTGGAAGAATCCCAATACAAACCAGGCAGGGTCACAAGGGCGCCGGATCTCACCAAGATCTCCATATTCTTGGGCGCACCGACAGTGACAGTCAGCATTGCACCGCTCTCGACCGTCAGATTCTTGACCACCTTCGTGCCGCTGAAGCCATACTTCCACTCACCGGCGGTCACGTTGATCTGGTTGGCCGCATTGGCCCCGACAATCGTCCGATGATCCGCCGAAACCGCATCCGTCAGAAAGATGTTTGCCTGATACCTGAATCCGTGAAGGTTGCGCCGACGCTGGCGCGTTGGTGCAGCCATCACGGATTGATTTGGAGCTGTAGGCCGGGAGGTGACTTTACGCGTGCCGGTTTCCGTCTTCCCGAGCGGATTTTCAGTGCCGCCTGATGCGTTTGGGCCGATTTCCGCCATCAGGATCTCATCGCAGGACGCACGGAACCGCCCCGGACGCATGTCCGGGTTTGATTGCCGCGGTTTTCAACATGTTCTACGAAGTCAGGCCGCCAGCCTTGCGCCTATCGCCATGAAGACGTCGGCCACATGGCAGTTCCTGCCGAGCCGCAGGTATCGTCGTCCCCCGTGGCTGCCGCAGATTGCGCCGACGTAGATGTAGTTCAGCAGCACCGTCCGCAGACGGAGACGCGACACGCCGCCGGTCTCGCCGCGCACCTCGAGCGCGGTCTGCCCGATGATCCGCAGGATGTTGAACGACAGCGTCGAAAGGGCGAGGACGAGTTCGTTCACCGCGAACGATCCGCTCGGAAGCCGCTCCACGTCCAGGTCCGTCTTCAGTTCGCTGTGGAACTGCTCGTGCGTGGCGTGTTCGTGGTAGAGGCGGACGACCGTGTCGGCGTCGTCGGGAAGGTTCGTCCACCAGAGCGAGACCTCGACGTCGGGGAGAAGCATGTCGTCCGCCTTCGTCTCGACCACCTCGTAGACGCAGAAGAGCGGACGGTCCTGCGTGCTCTTCGTCTTCACGTGCGAGACGACGCCGCGCCAGACCGACACGTCCGCTCCCTTCTTGTCGTTCCGGTAGGCCTCCGACGGGCCGTCCGAATTGCCCTTCGCCTGTTCGAGCCAGCGCCCCGCGCTCTCGCCGCGCGGGTTGCGCTTGACGATGAACGCAAGTCCGTCCGGCGTCCCCGGACAGGACGGGGACATCGCGGAAAGGAAGTCGTCGAGTTCGAAGCCGGTCCTGACCGTGTCGTCCGAGTCGTGTCCGGAGTCAAGACGGACGAGCAGCCTCTCCGGGGTGAGCAGCGAGGCCATGCCGACGGCCCTCTGGAAGAACGGGATGAAGTCTTTCTGCGAATGTTGTCCGCCCGGGCGCAGTTCGTTGGCGAGCTGGAAGCCGTTCGTGCCGAGCGTCGCGAAGATCGGCGCGTAGCCGTTGACCTTGTGGTAGGTGAAGCCGACGCGCTCCTTCCTGCAGTCGTCGTTGACGAGGACCGAGACGTCCATGTCGAGCGGCATGTAGGTTCCGCCGGACGTGCGGACGGTCCCGAAGTCCTTCGCGCGGCGCAGCAGGTCGAGATTGAGGTCGTCCACGACGTCGCGGACGCCGGGGATCGCGGCGATGATGCCGAGCCGCTGACGGAAGGTCGGCTCGGACGGCACATCGCCGCAGATCGCGTCGGCGAACAGGTCGTCCTGCTGATGCGCGGCGATGTCGGAGAAGGTGGTCTTTCCGAGGGCCATGAGCGCGACCTGGGCCTTCACGAGCGAGCTGTTGGAATAGCGCTGACAGGGAACCGACCGCGCGGCCTTCTGCCAGCCGTCGAACCGCGAAAATCCGCCCATCCGGTCAAGCAGCTGCTTGGCGAGAAAAACGCCCGCGTTGGAGTTGACATTCTGCGATGACTTCTGTACAATCATGGTAACCTTTTGGTGAGTGGTTGGCTTTTGTCTTGACAACTAAAGTATACCACAAACCTTAAGGTTTTTCAATAAAAATCGCAAGAAATTTAAATTTTCAATCCACGGAGACTGCATCAACGCGCCAGCGTCGGCGCAACCTTCACGGATTCAGG
>SFZB01000095.1 GCA_004558975.1 bacterium | reverse complement strand
CACCATGACCGGTACCGTCTCGCTCCCGCTCTTCGTCCGAGCACGCGGCATTGTCCCCCGCGGTGTCGCCACTCCCGGCGCTCGTCTCCCGCTCCTCGGGCGGGAGCGGCACTTTTGCATGGCGGGTCAGCAGAGCCGCGAGCAGAAACACTGCAAGCAGCCCCCCGATGAGCACCGCCCCGCCAAGGACAGCATACCCCGGGGCGAGCCCGGTATCCGTGCCGGTCACAACGCCGAAAAAAGCGAAAAGAGCATCGGTTAGAAAATTCGCCGTCCGTATCATGCTTTTCCTCCCCGCCAGAAGTTGCCGAGCAGGTGGGCAAGCCCCTCGGTATCCCCCACGAAATGCAGTCCGTGCCAATGCGCGGGGAGCAGACGCCGGTATTCCGGCGACGCGAAACGGTCGTCGATGAGGAGCACCACCCCGCGGTCGCCCTCGGAGCGGATGACGCGCCCCGCCGCCTGCAAGACCCGGTTCATGCCCGGATAGACATAGGCATACCCGCGCCCCTCCTCGCTCTTGTCGTCGAAGTAGGCGGCGATTGCCTCCCGCTCATCCGAGACGGAGGGCAGTCCCACACCGACGATGACGGCGCCGACGAGCCGCCGCCCCACGAGGTCGATTCCCTCGGAATAAATGCCGCCCATCACGCAGAAGCCGATCAGCGCCCGCGACGGATTCGCGTCAAAGCGGGCGAGGAAGGCGGCGCGTTCCTCCGCGTTCATATGCGGTTTTTGCGTGAGAATGTCGAGGACGGGCACCGCCCGGTGCAACGCCTCGGCAAGACGCGTGAGATAAGCGTAAGACGGACAGAAAACCATGTAGTTCCCCGGCTTCGCCTTGACGGTCGTCAGAATGGCGCGCAGAACCGCGCGCACCGTTGTTTCGCGCTCGAGATACCGCGTCGAGATCTTGTCCATCACGGCGACGGCGAGATGCCCCTCTTCAAACGGGGACGGCAACTCCAGTTCCCTGTCCCCGGGGCGTCCGCCGAGCACCTCGCGATAATAGGCGATCGGCGACAGCGTCGCCGAGAAGAGGACGGCGCTCCGCCCGAGCGAGAGACGACGATCCACGACGGCGGCAGGATCGAGGCAGATCGTCTCGAGCGTGAGATCGCCGCCGGTGAGACGCAGAAATGTGATGTCATGCGTGTCATAGTCGGTCAGCGCGTCTGCCGCTTTTTTGAGATGCCACACGAACGGCTTCAGCCGCGCCCGCACCTCGCCCCGCGCAGTACGATAGGCACCGAGGAGCGCATAGGTGAGCGCGCAGAACTCCGTCACATAGCCCTCCGGCAACTCCCGTGAGGCGGCGAAGGCGCTCTTTGCCCCGTCCTTCTCCTCCCGTACCTCGCCGTGCAGCGCCCGCTTCATCATGCCCTCATAGTAGACGCGGAAGGTCCCGACGGCGTCCTCGAGCGGCGCCTGCCCCCGCACGGCGGCGGCGAGACGCGCAAGATACGAAAGGCTCATCTCCGTATGATGGATCGAGCGGGCGCGCTCGACGAGGTTGTGTGCCTCATCGACGAGGAAGGTATAGTTTCCCCCCTCCTCAAAATAGCGTCGGAGCGCCACCGCCGGGTCAAAAAGATAGTTATAGTCACCGATCACGACGTCGCAGTAGAGACTGTAACGGAGCATGAGCTCGCACGGGCAGACCCGATGCCGCTCGGCGGCGGCAAGCAGTTCTTTTGCCGAGACGACGGGGAGACGGGCATCGAGCAGTTCCCGCACGGCGGCGTCCTCCCGCGTCGGCGCGAGCGGTGAGAGGTCGCAGACGTCTCCCCCCTGACAGACGCGGTTCCGGGGGCAGAGCGCCTCCCTGGAGGTCAGCATCACCCCGCGCACGTCCGCGCCGCTGTCGTACAGACGCCTGAGAGCCTCTGCCGCGGCGTCCGCCGTCGTGTTCTTGGAAGTCAGATAAAAGACCTTATCGGTTTTCCCGGTGCCGAGCGCCCGCACGGCGGGATACAGCACCGACATGGTTTTCCCCGTCCCCGTGGGGGCAGACGCATACAGGCGCCGCCCGTGCGCGATGACGGCATAGACCGTCTCCATGAGCTCCGCCTGTCCCTCACGCACGGTGGGGTACGGGAAGGCAGCCGTCGCCATCGTCGGCAGGCGTACCGCCGCCCGTTCGATCAGCGGCGCGGCATGCTCTGCGACGGCATCGCAGAGTTTCTCGAAAAAGCGGGCGGGCGCGCCTTGCGCCGGCACATCGTCAATGATGTGCGGCAGGGGTGAGAGCTCGCTCACCAGATACAGGCGGAGCCGCACGTCCCCCCCACCGGTAAAACCGGCGAGATAGGCGGCGAGATACCCCTCCCCGCGCACACTGCGCAGGGTCTCGGCGTCTGCCCGTTCGGGGAAGCCCGCGACGCGGCGCACGATTGCCACCTCTCCCCCCGCGATGCGGTCGACGGTCATCGTGACGGTGAAATCATACCCCCCGCGCGAAAAGTCGCCGGTAAGGGTCGTCGCGGTGTCTCCGCCGAAAAGCCGCTCGCGAAAAGCGCCGAGGACGGGGTCGCCCCCCTCCTCCCGCTCCTCCTCACGGTAAGCGACGGCGAGACGGCGGCGGGCGTAAAAGACCGTCTCCCGCCCGGAGAGCATCAGTTTTTTCGCGGTTTTATCGTAGTACAAAACAGGGCTCTCCTCTCTTTCCACGGTCGGGTCTTTCGGGCAGGAGCCCGCGCGGACGCGGTTCCGGAAATCCTCTCCGAAAAAAATTTTTCAAAAAGTGTTGCTTTTTTCGCGGCAAGTTGTTATAATACCGTATGTCACTGATCGTGTGAACGTATGGAGGCATAGCTCAGTCGGTTAGAGCACTTGCTTCACATGCAAGGGGTCATAGGTTCGAGTCCTATTGTC
>SFZB01000094.1 GCA_004558975.1 bacterium | reverse complement strand
ACAAAGCCGACGGCGGCTATCACGGTGCAGAGCATTACTTGTATTAAGGCGGTGAGTTAAAAATGATTGGTAGAACAAACGCAGTCAGCAAGCCCGGAGTCGAGCTCTCCCTCGTGGTATCCGTTACCAGCGGCGCGGCGGTCACGGCGACAAAGGGCTCGAAAGTGGTAAACGGCACGGCGGCGAGCGGCTCTTGTACGCTGGCCTTGCCGGAGGCCGGTACATGGAGCGTCAAGGCAACGCTCAACGGGCAAACATCCGACACGAAAAGCGTCTCCGTCGTCGATAGCTACGCGGTCGCGCTGACGTTCTTTTCCGCGACGATTACCGTAAACGTAGACTCCGGCGCGTCCGTCACGCTGAAAAAGGGCGGGACGACTATCGACACAAAGACGAGCAACGGGACAGCGGTTTTCACCGTCACGGAGACGGGGGAGTACACGGTCACGGCGACAAAGAACGGGCAGACGACGAGCGGCTCCGTCAATGTCGTTTCCGGCACAACCTCCTACTCGCTGACGCTCTCTTTCGTGAGCTCCACGCTCAACAATAACGAGTGGAGCGTTATCAAGTCCGTTTCCGACGCGGGACAGGGCGCGAACTATTGGAGCATCGGAGACCGAAAGGAGGTCACGCTTAACGGCACGGTCGGAAAGCTCTCGCTCTCGAATGTCACGACCTACGCTTTCATTATCGGCTTTAACCATAACGCGAGCGTCGAGGGCGCAAACCGCATCCATTTTCAGCTTGCAAAGACCGCGCTCTCCGGCGGTACGGACGTGTGTTTCTGCGATAATCAATATGGCCCGGATAGCGGATGGTCGGGACGAGCCTCTCGAGCTATTCCGGGACGATTATCGCAGTCATTCCGGCGGCGCTCCGTGCCGTCCTCAAGTCCGTTACCAAGTACACGGACAACACCGGCGGCGGAAGTACGGCGGCGAGCAACGTCACGGCGACGACGGATTACTTTTTCCTCCTCTCGGAGTACGAGGTTTTCGGGAGCATTTCGAGAGCGAACTCGAACGAGGCGAGCAAGCAAGCACAGTACGCCTATTATTCCGCCGGGAACAGCAAAATCAAGTACAAGCACAACGGCACGAGTACCGCCGCTTATTGGTGGCTCCGTTCTCCGCGTGCGAGCAGCTCCGACGGTTTCGTGTATGTGTACGCCGACGGGGCAGTCACCAGCTACGGCGCGGGCTATTCCCTCGGCTTCGCGCCCGGCTTTTGCGTATAATTCGGAAATCGAGACTTGCGCCCTCAATGGGCGCATAGTCGGCGAGGAGGAAAGAAAATGTCCGTACCAAAATCGAGACGCGGCGAAAGCCCGGCGGAGTATATCAACCTCGCCCGCGAGATTTATGTATTCACATACAACCGCGTCCGCATCCTGCCGAAAAGCTACACCTTTTATTTTTCATTGCCGCTCTACAACGCGGCGAGAGAGGCTTATCGCATGATAAAGACGGCAAACCTCATTTACGTTGACGAGAAATCTCCCGAGGAGATACGCCGCCGGAACATCCAGCGGCGGAAAGAGTATTACGAGACGGCACAGGGTTATTATAACTCGATGCTCGACGTGCTCGACCTCGCGTATATGACCGTCAACCATGAGAAGATACCGCCGAACGTCCTCAAAGAGTGGGTAAAGCTCATTACGGACGAGCTCTCGCAAATCTCTAAAATCAAGCGGAGCGATAAGGCGCGAGCTTAATCCTCCGAGTGATTAGGTTATATTCCGCATCGCCGCTAATTGGTGGCTCCGTTCCCCGAATGCGAGCAACTCCAACAATTTCGTGAATGTGAACACCGACGGGACAGTCAACAACAACAACGCGAACTATTCCCTCGGCTTCGCGCCCGGATTTTATATCGACACGGGGCAGACCGAATAACTCCTCACGGAGCGAAAGCAGTCCCCATATAAAAGGGGAATATAACCTCTCTGACGGACTCGCGCCGTCGGACAAACATATACCGCGATACGGTTAGCCGGACGCTCCTTGCATGGGTGCGGAGTGCGTGTTTTCCGTGCTTTCATGGCTCGCCGTTACGCATTTTAGACAACACGCCGAGAAAGAAATGTACGAGGTATTTTTATTTTATGAACAGCGCAGAACGACGCGAGGCACGGTATCAGCGTCGCAAGGCCGCACGAATGAAAAAGAAAGCCGCCGCGCTCCGGGAGTACGGAGATTTCGAGACGGTTTTCTCATTCGAGCGGCTCTATGAGAGCTACCGCGCCTCCGTCCGTGGCGTTGGGTGGAAAGCGAGCACACAGCGATACAAAGCCGCCTCACTTGCCAACGTCACAAAGACACACGAGGAATTGATAGCCGGGAGATACCGCTCCAAGGGCTTTTACGAGTTCGATATTGTGGAGCGGGGAAAGCCGAGGCATATTCGGAGCGTCCATATCTCCGAGCGCGTCGTACAACGGTGCTTGTGCGATTACTGCCTCGTGCCGATGCTCTCCCGGTCATTCATTTACGACAACGGAGCGAGCTTGCGCGGCAAAGGGTACGATTTCGCCGTATCCCGGGTGACGCGCTTTCTTGCGGAGCATTACAGAAAACACGGACGAGAGGGCTACGTCCTCGTATTCGATTTTTCAAAGTATTTCGATACGGCACAGCATGAGCCCGTTTTTCGAGAGTTCGAGCGGAGCGGCATCGACGACCGCCTCGTCGCGCTCTCGAAATATTTTATTCAGAACTTCGGCGACGTGGGGCTCGGCCTCGGGAGCCAAGTCTCGCAGATTGCCGCGCTCGCTTTGCCGAACAGGATAGACCACTATATCAAGGACGTGCTCGGCATGAAGTATTACGCTCGCTATATGGACGACGGGTGTATCATCAGCGAGTCAAAGGAAAAGCTCGAGATTTGCCTCCGGGAGCTCCGGCGGCTATGCGCCGAGCACGGTATCCGCCTCAATCCGAAAAAGACGCAGATTATCAAGCTCACGCGCGGCTTTACATTCGTTAAGGTGCGCTTTCGATATGGCGCAAACGGGAAAGTCGTCCGCCGGGCAACGTACAAGGGTATCCGGCACATGAGGGCAAAGCTACGCATTTTCCGGCGTTGGGTGGACTCCGGCAGAATGACGGCGGCGGACGTGGAAACGTCCCTCGTGTCATGGCGGGGACACATGAAAAGATTTCACTCGTACCACATGGAGCAGAGCGTCGAGCGGCTCTATCGTGAATTATTCAAGGGAGGGTAAGCTATGGAATATGTCGTTTATCGGCGCTTTAAGGCCGAGGGCATCGACGGAGCCTTTAACCTCCGATACGGTACGACCGTAACGGAGCGGGACGGCTTTCTCTTTGCCGCTGACGGGCGGAAGATTTGCGCCGCAACGTCTGAAAACGGATGGGAGCATTTCAGACCAAACACGCCGGAGGGCGCGTATCGTCAAAAGATGCTCGACGGCCTCTATCGCTATTACGGCAAGCACGAGGGTGCGTCGGACTTTGACCCGGAGAAATGGGCGGGGGCGGAAAATCTGTATTGGAAAAACCTCCTCCGCACGATGAACACGCAGGAGCTAGAGGAGTTTTACAAAAAGCGGCTCGGAGAGCTGCCGAAAATGGAGGGATAACGTATGTATGCTATCAAAAGCGGCGGAAAGGTCGTCGGCTACTCCGATACCGTTGTCTATGTCCGCCTACACGAAAACGGGTGCTATGTCCCGTGCGACGAGGCGGAGGCCG
>SFZB01000093.1 GCA_004558975.1 bacterium | reverse complement strand
GCGTGCTACGAGCGTCAGGTCGCCCGTCACCGGGGTCGTGAAATCGTATTTTTCGTCGCCGAGATACCACCCGACGAGATGATATCCCTCGCGGGTCACCCCTTCGGGCGACGCCACGGTCTCACCGTGTGCGACCGTCGCGGGGGCAGCGGACGTGCCGCCTGCCGTGTCGAACGTGCCGTGTCGAACGTCACATTGTAGGTACAGAGCGTCCAGCGCGCCACGAGCGTCAGATCTTCCGTCACCGGCGTCGTGAAATCGTATTCTTCGTCGCCGAGATACCAGCCGACGAAATAATACCCCTCACGGGTGACGTCCGACGGTGCCGTCGCGGTGCCGCCGTGGGCGACCGTCTCGGGAGAGACTGCCGTGCCGCCCGCCGTATCGAACGTAACGGTATAGGTGTCAATCTCCCAGCGGGCTTCGAGCGTCATGTTTTCGCTGACTGCCCCGAAGGTGTATTTCTCCCCGCCGAGGAACCAGCCGAGAAATGTATGCCCCTCGCGCACAGGATCCTGCGGCGCGGTCAGTACCTCCCCCGCCGTCAGCGTGACGGTGGTGGGGCTTGCACCGTTTCCGGGGTCAAAGGTAATCTCCACCGTTTTGTCGCAGCCGACAAGGGCGGCGACCGCCAATGTGGCGAGGAGCACCAATACCGCAAGGGCGATGACGTGTTGTTTTTGTTTCATAAATGCCTCCGTTTGACAGCTCGGGTTGACAGCTCGGGCGGTCATTTCTTTATAATAGTGTAACACGCGCCCGACACCGCCGCAATTTACAGACCCGACGAAAAACGAACGCTTTTTTGTGGATTATGTTCGGTACCCGGCGACTCCGCACGCATGCACGCAGGAAAAAGTGCCGAATTTATTCCCGGCATTTTATTAATAATGCACATTTCTTTGCCGGTTATGCCCTGCCGAATCACCGAAAAAAGGAAATTTCCGGGCAAAACAGATCTCCCGACGGCTCCGCCGGCGCCGCGGGGAGCGGGGATCCTCCAATCAAGGATAAAAATCGGAGAGGAGCCTAAAAAGCAGGCTCCTCTCCGTGTGTGAGGTGATATTGCGCGCGTTCTTCATTTACCGAACAGGCGTGCGAAGAAGCCGCGCTTTTCGTACGGCGCACGCGTGACGGAAACAACGGTATAGCCCGTACCGCCGATGGCGGCGCGGATTGCCTCGTCCGTCAGATCGTCGCCCGCGATGATGACCGTCTCGCCCTTTGTGTGCGAGGAAGTCACCTTTTTGAGCGGCAGATCCCGGCGGCAGGCATCATTGATATGTGCCTCGCACATACCGCACATCATGCCCTCCACTTTAACCGTATACTGTGTCATCCGACTGCCTCCTTTCCTTATTCGGCGCCCTTGAGCGCCTCGACCATATCGATTTTTCTGTTCCTCCGTGCCACGAGCAGACTCACGAGGAGCGAGGTACCCGCGGTGACGAGAATACTGACGATGAACGTCAGGGGACCGAGCGAAACGGGCTTTTCGTCGAAGAGTTCGACGCTCACGCCGGCGATCGCGTCGCCCCCATACTGCCCGATGACCGCCTCCCGCTCCGCGTCGGTTGCCCCCTCGGCAAGATAGATACGCATCGCGTAGTTGGTCGCGCCCGTGTAGTAGGAATCGGTCGGTGCATGGTTCGTCGTCCCGCACGGGTAAGCGCCGAACAAATAGCGACTTCCCGATCACCCCCGCGACGTTTTTCCGTCAATCCGCAGGGGCGACCATCGGTCGCCCGCTGAGCGGCTCCCGACCTCCCGCAAAGCGTTCTCCACCGGCTCCCGTAGGGGCGATCATTGGTCGCCCTCCGCCGTAAAAATTTTTATTTTACGGCGTCATCACCGCGCGGCGCCCGGTTTTTCGGGCTTCTCCCCGATTGTCGGCGTCCACGCCTGCCGCGGTTTCGCCCCGCCCGCAAACCGTGTCGAGCCCCGCAAGGAGCGCCTGTACGGAGACGCGGAACGTGTAGACCACATAGCGCACGAGCTCGCTCTCGCTCTGTGCGTCGTCGTCCCCCGTGAGATAGTCGATGAGCATATCGGTCAGCGCCCCCGTGAGGAAATCACAGAGGAACGGGAGATAGGGGTGCGTCTTTGCTACCCCCATTGCGTTCGCCTCTTCCAGAACCAGCCTTTGCACGGTATCGGCGAGGTCGTCGCGGATGAAGGTCGTGAACTGCTGTTTGCCGATGGCGTTGCACAGACAGTTCAACATATAACTGTTCTCGCGGATATAGCCGAGAAGATAGCGAATGACCTCCTCGTAATCCCCCGTCAGATCCGCCCCGCGCAGGATTTCGACCGTCTCGCGGTCGAGCGTCCAATGCACAAGATCATAAATGTCACGGAAATGATAATAAAATGTCTTATGATTCACCCCGCACGAAAGAACCAGTTCCTTGACCGTGATCTGCGACAGGCTCTTCTTTTTCAGTGCGCGTTTGAGCGCGTCCGCGAACATCCGTTTGGTGTTCTCGCTCGTGACCCGTTCCGCCATTCCGTCCTCCTCGCCCGCGGGCAATTTTCCTCGTGACCGGCGCAAAATGGCGGGCTCCCCCGCCGCGCGGCACGTTCGACGACAGATGCCTTGGGGCTCGCCATGGCACCGTCACGCCCATCTTACCATGCCGCCGCGTCTTTGTAAAGCCGAGAAGCGCCCTTTTTTCGACTTTTTTCGGACAAATATGCGGATTTGTCCGAATTTTACCGTCTTAGCCGCATTTGTCCGTTGCACAGGGTGCGGCGCGCTGTCTATAATGAGGACGGAGAGCGATGGGACGCACCGTCCCTCCGCCGACAAATTACTTTTAAGAAAGGAATTACATCACCATGAAAAAACTGACCCGTGTTCTCGCACTCGTCCTGCTCGTTGCCGCCGCCGCGACCCTGCTCGTCTCCTGCAACAAGTACCCCGCGCTGAAGAAGGCGTTTGAGAAGGAAGGCTACACCGAAAGCAGCACCTTGGAAGGTATTTTTTCCGACGTCAAAAAGGCTCTCGAGAAAGAGGAGCTTTCCGTCAACCTCCACGTAATGGTCAACGGTCTTAAGAGCGCCCTCATCATCGAATTTAAG
>SFZB01000092.1 GCA_004558975.1 bacterium | reverse complement strand
CGAGCCGGAACACTGCCCGCCCGTCGGCAAAGGAGCAAAACGTCAGGCGCGCGTCGTCTGCCGTGACCGTCGCCCCGACCGAGAAGAGCGCCGTGTTTTTATCATTCCCCGGCGACATGGCGTTATCCTGCCCGGGGTCGGGCTTCGTCGCGCCGTAGTGCCCGCCCATGATGACCGGCAGGAGGCCGGGCGCGGAACACGCGCCGCACATTCTCTTCGTCCGACCCGGCGAGTACCTCGTCGGAGAGCGCGCCGACGGCGCGCCACAGTTTCTCCGTCATACGGGATAGCCCTCCATCTCAAGATATTTTCTTAGTTTCTTACGAATGCGCGAGAGCCGCACGGAGACGGCGTTCTCACTCATGCCCGCGAGGTTTGCGAGCGCGGGGATCGGGTCGCCCCAGAAATACCGCCGCAGGAACAGATACCGCATCTCCGGCGCCTCCCCTGCGAGAAAGCGCTCGATCGCTTTTGTGAGTTCCTCTTCTCCCATCGGTTCGACCTCCCGGGCAGGCAGCATTTCGAAGAGTTCCCTGTCGAGGGAAACGATATTCGCGCTCCGCTTCTCCGCCGTCCGCGCCCGTACCCGGTGGTACGACAGGTTGCGAATCATGCGCGCGAGATAGAAATAGAAGTGTTCCGGGCGGTCGGGCGGGATCTGCCGCCACGTCGCAAGGTAGGTGTCGTTCAGGCACTCTTCCGCGTCCTCGGTACTGCCCGTGATCCCGTGCGACACCGAGACGAGCGGTCGCCCGTACTTCGCGTCCGTCTCGCGGATGGCGCGCTCGTCGCGCCGGAAATATAAGTCGAGTATGCCGCTGTCCTCCATGTTGCCTCCTTGCCCGGTTTTTGCTCCTCATAAGATAAGTACCCTTTCGGGAGCGATTCTTTCACACTTTTTCATTTTTGCGGAAATTTTTTCGGTTGTCCGACAGATGCCGCAAATTGCGCGGCGAAACGTCCCGGGGTCTGTACACTCGGCGGAGGTACTTTCACCGCCCCAGGGCGCCCCCGATCCGTTCCCCGACGCTTGCGCCCTCCCTGCAAACACCCCGCAGACAGCCCCGACTGTCCGGACTCCGTCTGTCCGGGCTCCGTCTGTCCGCCGTCCCGGCGCTGTCAGCCGTCCTAGGCACCGTCCACCCGCTTTGCCCCGCCGCTTACTCCTCCGCGCCGCGGAGCAGTGTAAATTCGTTTTTGCGGAAGGCGATCAGCCCGTCGGCACGCATTTTCGAGAGTTCCTTGGAGAGGGCGGTGCGCTCCACCCCGAGATAGTCCGCCATCTGCTGACGGTCATAGGGAATGCGGAACCGCCGTGACCCGGCGCGCGCCGACTGCCCCGCGAGATACACCGAGACCCTCTCGCGGATGTGTTTCGGCGAGGTACAGAAGATACGCTCGGAGAGCGCGAGGTTCTTCCGCGCCGCGAGGGTGAGGAGCCGCGCGGCAATCACGCGGTCGGCGTCCGTGAGAGTCCCGCCGGGAGCGCGGGCGCCCCCGGTAAACATGACACCCCCGCTCCGTGCGCCCGTACCGCCGGTGCCCCGGGTGACAACCGTGTCCCCGGCTTTCCTGCTTTCCGGGCGCCGCGGCATTCCCCCCGTCGTGTCGGTGATGTCGCCCGAGACGAGCGGAGTAATATTGAAAAACGCGACCTCTCCCTCCTCGGCACAGACCGCGTCCACCATGAGCGGCACACCCGCGAGGGCATACGACTCCGCGAAAACGTGTCCGCTCTCCACCCTGCCGAGGATCGCGCGGTCGCCGGTGACGCCGACGGATTCGATCAGCACCGCGCCCGAGAGCACCGCGCCCACCGACCGCGTGTCGTCGCCCGCATGGAGGATCACCTCGCCGCGGCGGTACCGCCGCGTCATGAGCCGCCCGGCATCGCGCAGTTCCGCGAGTGCCGTGTCCGACAGCCCCGCGCACAGAAAAAGGTCTGAAATCTTCATAAAAACCCGACTTTCGTGGTTATAACCACCGATTTTTCAGTTCTATGATACTATGATAGAGGTGCAAAGTCAAGAAACGGAGGAATAACGATGATTCGTAAAATCATTCATATAGACGAAGAAAAATGTAACGGTTGCGGCGCCTGCGCGAGCGCGTGCCACGAGGGCGCGATCGGCATGGTGGGGGGTAAAGCACGCCTTCTGCGCGACGACTACTGCGACGGGTTCGGCGATTGCCTGCCCGCCTGCCCGACGGGCGCCATTACCTTCACGGTGCGGGAGGCGGCGGCGTACGACGAAGCCGCGGTCAAAGCCGCACAGGCGCAAAAAGCCGCCGCGAACGCCGAAACCGAAAAACCGGAAACCGCAGGCGGCGCACCTCTCCACACCACCGCCGACGGCGGGAATCCCCCTGCCCCGGCGACCGTCAAAGCCCCCGCTATGCACGGCGGTTGCCCCGGTCAGCGTCTGCGCCGTCTCGGCGGCGATACGGCAGAGGACGGCGCGGCGGGCGGTCACGCCGGAGGCACAGCCGACAACGCGGCGACGCCCGGTTTTCCCGGCTTCGCGCCGTCGCGGCTCGGTCAGTGGCCCTGCCAGATCAAACTCGTGCCGACGAACGCCCCGTACTTTGCGGGCGCGAAACTCCTGATCGCCGCCGACTGCACGGCGTATGCCTACGCCCGTATGCACGAGGACTTCATGCGCGGGAAAATCACACTCATCGGCTGTCCGAAACTGGACGCCGTGGACTACACCGCAAAACTCACGGAGATCATCCGGGAGAACGACATCCGCTCCCTGACCGTCGTCCGCATGGAGGTGCCCTGTTGCGGCGGGCTGGAAGCGGCGGCAAAGACGGCGCTCCGCGCGAGCGGTAAGTTCATTCCGTGGCAGGTCGTCACCGTCTCGGAGGACGGGCACCTGATCGACTGACGTCCCCCGCCCGAACCCGATGCGGCTCGACACGGCTCGCCCGAGCGACGGATTCCGCCCCGACACGGTTTTCGTCACGCGCAATTTTCGTCCGGGCGCGGATTCCGTCCCGCACAATTTTCGTCCGGGCGCGGATTCCGTCCCGCACAATGTTCGTCCGGGCGCGGTTGCGCCCCCCGTTCGCGGCACGCAAGGCGGGCAGCAAACCGAAAAACGGTGTCACGCGGTGTTTCCTAAATCCCCGGGACGCGAGGGCAGCGCCTGCCGCGATTCCGCAGGGGAGCCCCTCTCGCGAG
>SFZB01000003.1 GCA_004558975.1 bacterium | reverse complement strand
GCTCTTCCGATCTTTTATACTCCACACGGACAGCATCGTTTTCTTTGGAACCGTCACCGATCCCGAGTGACACCTCATAACCGCCGCAGGCGACAAGAGACAACAGCAATACGATCAGCAGAAATGCGCAAATCATTTTCCCTGTCATCTGATGTTTCATGGCAACTGCCCTCCTCGTTTCTGCCTCAAGTATATCTTCTGTCGGCGCTTTTGTAAAGTTTTTTATTTGACATGACCTGGAAACATTTTTCTTTCATGGCACCGCACCGTCCGTCCCCGCGCGAAGTTCTCTGACCGGAGGCAATCCATGACCTACGACACCTATCTGGCGCTTGCCGCCGCCCTCCCCGGGGCGCACACGGACAAGCCCTTTGAAAATGACTTTGAGACGACCGTCCTGCGGCACGGCGAGGGCGGCAAATGGTTCGGGCTCCTCATGTGCATTCCCGCCTGTCGTATCGGCGGCGCCGGGGAGGAACGCATCTGGGTCGTCAATCTCAAATGCACACCGGAGGAGGGTTTCGCGCTCCGCGAGACTTTCCCCGCCATCCGCCCCGCTTACCACATGAACAAACTTCATTGGATTACAATCCCGCTGGATGCCGACCTGCCGGAAAGCCTCCTTGGCGACCTCACCGAACGCAGTTTCGACCTTACCGCCCCGAAACGGCGGTGCCGGCACCCGAACGCGACCTGACGCCGAAGTGGCGACGCACCGCCCGGGGCGCGAGCCTCGTCGCCGGATACCCACCGTATTTGAGACGTCTCCTATCGGGCGCGCCCGCGGGCTCTTGCACGCGGGCGCGTTCTGTGCTATAGTAATAAAAAGCACGCCCGGCGGCGTCCGGGCGCAGACGTCAAACAACGGGGAGGAACCCAAGCATGGAACAGTCATCGGTCAGTCTCCTGTGGCCGAACGAGGCGGCGCGCCTCGCGGGAACGGATAAGGCACACCTGCCGAACATCTCCGAAAAAGTCTGCGAGGAACTCGGGCTTTCGGATCTCCTGCCCCTCTCGGGCGGGCTCACAGACTACTTCACCGCCGACCCGGACGTGATCCTCTACCGACAGGAGACGCTCGCCGACCTCGCGCGGCTCCCCGCCCTCTCCGACACGCTCGCACGCGTGGTGCCGATCCTCTGCGACATCCGGGAACTGCGTCACCTCGACCGCGACACCGGGACAAACGCCGGGGATTCCTACCTCTACTCCATCACGGAAATCGAACTGTATGTACAGGCGGTCGATACACTCGCGGGCGGGCTGTCTGCCGTCGTCTCGGAATCGCTCTCCCCTGCTTTTCGCGCCCTGACCGACCGCATGACCGACCTTGCCGCGAGCGACGGATACCAATCTCTCAAAGCACGCCTCGCGGATCTCTCGTCGCACGTCCATGAGGTGAAGAGCGTGACCGTCGGGGTCAACCTCGACGCCGCCTGCCGTCCGACGGAAGCGGGCGTCATCAGCCTCAACGCGGAACCTTTCAAGAGCGGACGACTGCTCGACAAGATTCTCCGTATGAGTTTCAAAAACGATGCCATGACCTGCATCGCGCCGCTCACCCCGCTCGGCAAAAAGCAGTCCGAGAACCGGCAGGAGGCGCTCTCCGGCGCCTTCAAGGGGGCGCTCGAGGACGTTTTCCGCTCCTCCGTCAAGGCGTGGCGCGCCATCGTCGGTGACTATGTTCTCGACAACACGGATTTTCTTCTGAAACTCCTGCCCGAAATCGAATTTGTCTCCCGCGTCTCCGCCCTCGAAAAGCGCCTGACCGACGCGGGCTATCCGCTCACTACCCCCGTCCTGCGCCCCATGGCGGAAAAGGCGTTCGACGCGCGCGGGCTCTACAACCCGGACGTCGCCCTGCGCATTGATGAAAAAGTCGTCGCGAACGACCTGACATTCGACGACAGCGCACGCATCTATGTCCTGACGGGTCCTAACCGCGGCGGTAAATCGGTCATCACCTGCGCCGTCGGTCTGGCGCAAGCCATGACCGCACTTGGTATGCGGGTCGCGGCGGAATCGCTCACCGTCTCCCCCGTAGACGGCATTTTCACCCACTTTCCGGAAGGGGCGGAAGATACCATCGACAAGGGGCGGCTCGGCGAAGAGTGCGCCCGCCTGCGCGAGATCTTCGAGGAGGTCACGGGCGACAGCATGATCCTGCTCGATGAATCCCTCTCCTCGACCGGCGCTTTCGAGGCGTCGTATATCGCCGCCGAGATCCTGACCGGCTTCGCCGTCGTCGGCTGTCGCGGTATCTTCTCCACCCACCTGCACGAACTCGCCTCCGCCGTCCCCGAAATCAATGAACGCGCGTGCGCCAAAGGCGGCGTCAGAATCGACACGCTGGTCGCGGGAATCGAAGAGGGGCGCCGCTCCTTCCTCATCAAGCGCGCCCGTCCGGACGGACGCTCCTATGCCCGCGACATCGCGGAAAAGTACGGGCTCTCGCTCGACGGTATCCGCGCCCTCACACACAAGGAGCCAAAGGGGGACTGACCCTCGCCGGGAGGGGTCGAAAACCGTCAACAGCCCCCGACAAAGCGAACAGCAGCGCGGCAATGCCGCGCTGTTTCCTTTTCTGCGTTTTTCGGGTTCGTTCTGACTTTTCTTCCGGAATCCTCGCTCCGCCGTCTTGCGGATTCACCGATAGTATGCTACAATAGAGGATAAGAAAACAAAAAGGAAGTCGACCCATGCCCACACTGGAAGAGCGGTATCTCAAAGCCAAACAACACCTGTTTTTGAAAGTCTACGGCGCACAGCTCAACCCGCCGCAATGCGAGGCGGTCTTTCAGACCGAGGGGCCTCTGCTCGTCCTCGCGGGGGCGGGGAGCGGAAAAACGACCGTCCTCGTCCGGCGCACCGCCTTTCTCATCAAATACGGGAACGCGTTCCACGCACCCGCCCCGTCGGGTGTCCGCGAGGAAGAAGTCGAAATTCTCGAAACCGCCGCCGCCATGCCGCCGGAGCAGATCGAGCGGGAGATCCTCCCCCTCTTCATCGACCGTCCTTGCCCGCCGTGGGCGATCCTCGCGATTACCTTCACCAACAAAGCGGCAAAAGAGATCCGTGAGCGCCTGCTCACCGAGCTCGGTGACGAAGACGTAGCGAGCCAGATCGTCGCCGGTACGTTCCACTCGGTATGCGTGCGCTTTTTGCGGCGGTACGCCGACCGCATCGGCTTCGACTCCTCCTTCACCATTTATGACACGGACGACAAGAAACGCGTCATTGTCGATCTTCTGAAGGATCTGAACATCAGCGACAAGATCCTCCCGCCGAAAACGGTGGCGAACGCCATCTCCGCGGCGAAAGACAAGTTGCAGGGGCCCGAGAGCATCACGGACGCCTCCACCCCCCGTGCGCGGGATATCCGCCGGGTATTCGAGGCATACCAGAAAAAATTGCAGGCGTGCAACGCCCTCGACTTCGACGACATCATTATGAAGACTGTCGAGCTGCTCGAGACCTGCCCCGAAGCGCTCTCCTACTATCAGAACAAGTTCCGCTATGTACTCGTCGACGAGTACCAGGACACCAACCCGGCGCAGTTCCGCCTGACCGAACTGCTCTCCGGCGGGAGCCGGAACATCATGGTCGTCGGTGACGACGATCAGTCGATCTACCGCTTCCGCGGCGCCACGGTGGAGAACATCCTCTCGTTCGACAAAGCCTACCCCGACTGCCGCGTCATCAAACTGGAGCAGAACTACCGCTCGACCAAGTGCATTCTCGCCGCCGCGAACGCGGTCATCTCGCACAACAGCGACCGTCACGAAAAGAAACTGTGGTGCGACGCCGGCGAGGGCGAAAAGATCCATCTGCGCGAGACGGAGGATCAGAACGCGGAGGCGCGCGCCGTCATCGATACCATCACGGCGCAAATGGTGCTGAAGCACCGCCGCTACCGCGACTTCGCCGTCCTCTACCGCATCAACGAAATGGCGCGTGCCTTCGAGACCGCCTTCGCCAAGAGCGGTATCCCGCACCGGATCCTCGGCGGTCAGCGTTTCTATGACCGTAAGGAAATCCGCGACATGGTCGCCTATCTCTACATCATCATGAACCCGGCGGACAATCTGCGTCTGCTCCGCGTCATCAATGAACCGCGCCGCGGTATCGGGGATAAATCCCTCGAGGCGGTCGCGGAGATCGCAACGGCGGAAGGTCGCTCCATGTACGAGATCATGGCAAACGCCAACGCGTACACCGCCCTCGCCCGCATTGCGCCGAAGCTCATCGAGTTCACCGACATGATGAGCGAGATCCGAGAGGCAGTGGAAAAGGGGGAACTCACGCCGAGCACCCTGCTGGAACGGCTGTTCATCCGCAGCGGCTACCGCGATATGCTGGTCGCCGGGGGCGAGGTCGAAAAACCGCGTATCAGCGCCGTCGAAGAATTTATTACCGCGGCGAGCGAGTATGAGACACGCACCGAAGAGCCGACGCTCGCGGGCTTCATGGAAGAGGTCGCGCTCGTCTCCGACGTGGACAAATACGACACCGAAGCGGACAGCGTCGTGCTCATGACCATTCACTCCGCCAAAGGGCTGGAGTTCCCTGTCGTGTTCCTACCCGGCATGGAAGAAAACATTTTCCCGGGGGCGCAGTCGATCCAGTCCCCCGCCGAGATGTCCGAGGAGCGGCGGCTCGCCTATGTCGCCATCACCCGTGCGAAAGAGGAGCTCTATATCCTGCACACACGCGAGCGTATGCTGTACGGCAGGACAAGCGCCAACCCGCTCTCCCGCTTCGTCAAGAACGAGATCCCGGCGGAACTGCTCGACGTCGCCGCGCCGCCGCGTTCCTTCGCACCGCCCCGTGCGGGCGGGTATCTGCGCGGCGGGTACGGACAGGGGTATCAGACCCCGTCGCCGCGGCGGGAAACACCCGCGCCGAGGCGCGGAGAGGGCGAACTCTTCCGCCGGGTGGATACCCCCGCCGCGCCGAAGAGCGCCTCCTCCTTCGGCGTCGCCCGATTCAGCCCCAACACCCGCGTCCGACACGCGACCTTCGGCACCGGGACGGTCAGGAGCGCGCGCGATATGGGCGGCGATATTCTCTACGAAGTAGCGTTCGATAACGGGACTGTCAAAAAGCTCATGGCGACCTACGCGAAACTCGAGAAGATTTGAGTTTCCGGGCGCCGTGCGGCGTTTGCACGCAAAAAAATACACCTACATATAACAAGGCGGAGCCGGTTTTCCCGGCTCCGCCTGCTTTTTTCATGGATTCGGTCGATCAAACGGAACTGCATCCGGGCGGTGTGCCGTGGTTCACGGTAATGCCCGCGGCAGGTTCCACCGGAAGACGGTCGCCATCATGCGGAGCCCGAAGGTCAGAAGCGTCCCCGCGACAAGTGCCGGGATCTCCGCGGCGCCGAGGCGCACAAGCAGGTAATACAGCCCCGCGCCCGCAAGGACGGCAAGGACATAAATACGCTTCTTAAGGACGAACGGCACCTCACAGATCAGTACGTCGCGGATGATGCTCCCGCCGACGGCGGTCAGCGACCCGAGCGTCAGGACAAGAAACGCGTTCTCCGGGGTACCCGTGAAATCCATGACCGTCTTTGCTCCGGTGGTGGCGAACACCCCGATCGCGACCGCGTCAAAGATGTTTGTAATGCGATCAATCAGTTTTTCTCTCTCGACGAACTTCTGTTGGAACACCCGTGCAACCGTAAAGACGACGAGCGCCGTCAGGACGGAAACCCCCGCGAGAACCAAGTAAAAACGGTCCGTAAAGAGCGTCGGCGGTAGTTTCCCCATCAGCAGATCCCGTGTCAGCCCCCCGCCGAACGACGTAATCGCCGCAAGCGTCACGACGCCGAACATATCGACGCGGTGATCGATGGCGACGAGCGCCCCCGCGACGGAGAATGCCACGACCCCGATGGCGGACAGCACGTTCAGCACGATCTCAACCATGTGTCAAATCCCCCTGAATGATGTCGGTAGATCCGCATACAGATACAGTGACCCCGCAATAACGGTCGGGAGCCCGATCCCGTCGGCACGCGCGATCGCGTCCGCGAGGCGCGGCAGGCATTCGCCGTGGATCCCGAGTGCGGCGGCAGTCTCCGTCAGCGCCCCCGCCGGGAGCGCACGCGGATTGTCCGAAACTTCCGTAAAAATAAATCGAGCCGGCATTTCGGCAAGGCGGCGGAGGCATGTCCGATAGTCCTTGTCCGCCATACAGCCGTAAATGCAGGTGCGGGGCGCGTCCCCGAGGTACCGCCCGAGCGACGCCGTGAGCATGGCGATGCCGTCGGGATTGTGTCCCCCGTCGAAGAGCAGGAGCGGACGCTCGCGCAGAATCTCCATGCGGCCGGGATGGCGGGCATACGTCACGCCGCACTGCGCGGCGAAAATATCGACGCCGAGCGCCTGCGCCACGGCGAGCGCCAGACAGGCGTTCTCGATCTGGTGGACACCGGCGAGCCCCGAACGGATATCTCCGTAACCGGGGTAAAAGAACGCCTCGTACATTCCGTAGTGCTTTTTGGGAGGCGGCGGCGTGACGAATGTCAGCGTGTTGCCCCGTTTTTCCGCCTCCTCCCGGAGGACGGACGCGACTTCCTCACACTGCGGGGCGGAAAAAGTCCTGTGCGTCACGCACGCCTCTTTGATGATGCCCGCCTTCGCCCGGGCAATCTCTGTGAGGGTCGTACCGAGGTATGCCGTGTGGTCGAGCGAAATGCGTGTCAGAATACTGACGAGCGGGCTTTCGATCACGTTCGTCGCGTCGAGCGCGCCGCCCATGCCCGCTTCCAGTACCACATAATCGCACCCCTCGCGGGCGAAATACTGAAATGCCGCGACGGTGAAAACCTCAAAAGGACTCGGCACCTCCCCGAGCCTTTCGTGTACCCGTTCCGACGGCGCTTCCAGCGCGCGGAGCAGCTCCGTCAGGGTCGCGTCGGGGATTGGCTCGCCCCCGATCGCCACGCGCTCTCCGGGGGAGATGAGTTCCGGGGTCATGTATCTGCCGACCCGATACCCCGCGGCACGCAGGATACCGTCGAGAAACACGGCAACGGAGCCCTTGCCGTTCGTCCCCGCGATGTGCAGGCAGGAGAGCCGGCGTTCCGGGTGTCCGACTTCGTCCAGTAATGCCTGTATCCGGGCGAGCCCCGGATGCGGGTACACCTGCCGGGCACGCGCGTAATCGTCAAATGCTCCCAAAGTACTGCCCTCCCCGTCGCCGCAGAGCGGCAAACAGTTTCATATCCAACAGAATGCAGAGCAGGCTTCGCATCGCAAAATTCACCGCCGCGTTGACTGCCCGCGTCGCGAACGCGACCTTCACCGGCGTGCCGAAGCAAAAGGTGAAAATCAGCGACATGGCAAGAAAATCGCACACGACCGCCGCCACCGCCTGCGTCACGAGGATCCGCGGAAGACCGAGGCGGCTCCGACGGTAAAAGCCGATGCCGAAAATGACGCCGATCGCGATCTTTTCCGCCGTGATGAACGGATTGATGCCCGTAAAAATCGCGGCGCCGACGAGGTCGGCGACGCCGTAGGACATCCCCGCCCAGACGGGGCCCGACAGGAACGCCACCATGACGATCGGCAAAAAGCCCGGATCAATGCGCCACGTCCCCGTCTGCGGGAAGCCGAGGAAACGGCACATGACCATCGACAGCGCCGCCATGACACCGGCGAGCGCCAGGTCGCGGAGCGCCTGCGAAGCACGGTGCTTCGCGAGTTTTGTTTCGTTCGGAGTTTCACTCAAATTCTGATTTTGATTTTGCATAAAAAACACCTCCCATGTATCATTCCACTAACTACATAGGAGATGTCTCTACCGGACTATGTATCAGCGGGATGCGGAATGTACACCGTGGCGCCGAAGCGCTCTTCGTCCGACAGACAACTCCCCGTCCCGTCGGCACTGCGACCCGAAGGTCTTACGCGTACTTCCTACTCTGTGGTACTCTCAATGTAGCACAGCGCCCCCCGCCTGTCAAGAGGAAAGCGAAAAAAGCCCCGCGCCGGGCACGGGGCTCTCCCGCCAAGGGGTTTATCTGCGGTTCTGATTCTGGTTATTCTGCTGGTTCTGCTGCTGGTTCTGCTGCTGGTTCTGCTGCTGATTCTTGTTCTGCTGATTCTGCTGCTGATTGTTCTGCTGCTGGTTCTGGTTGTTCTGCTGATTCTGCTGCTGATTGTTCTGCTGGTTCTTGTTCTGCTTATGGCAGTTCTGTTCGCGAGATTCCATGACCGAATTCCCCCTTTTTTAGAATTGCGACCTCGTCGCATCGGTTAGTATGCACGCCACACGGCTTTTTCATGCGGGGAGAAAATCGTGCCCGTTTTGACGCGTCGTCTTGCTTTCCCGCCCGGGAAGTGCTATACTGTATTTGTCAGGATTTGCTTTTCCGCAAACCGATTCGGACCTTGGAGGACCTACATGCAGGCTACCATCGGAATTGATGTCGGCGGCTCGACGACGAAAATTGTCGGATTCCGCCATACACAGGACGGGGGGCGGGAACTGATCGAACCGTTGTTCGTCCGCGCGACCGACCCTTTGACTTCGGCATACGGCGCGTTCGGGAAGTTTACGGCGCTCTCTCACCTCGGGCTCGGCGACATCCGCCGCGTCATGGTGACGGGGGTCGGTTCCGGCGAACTCGGCGACCGCCTCTACAATCTGCCCTGCACCCGGGTGGAAGAGTTTTTTTCCATCGGCAGAGGCGGACTCTTCCTTTCCCGCCTCGATGAAGCCATCGTCGTCAGCATGGGCACCGGCACGGCGCTCGTCCACGCGAAGTCGGACGGCACGACCGAGTACCTCGGCGGTACCGGCGTCGGCGGCGGCACGCTCGTCGGGCTGTCGAAGCTGCTGCTCAAAATGGATTCCATCGACCACATCGGCGAGCTCTGCCGCGAGGGCGACCTCTCGAAGATTGACCTGCGCATCGGCGACATCATGAAAGCGGGCGGTATGCCCTCCGAGATGACCGCCGCGAATTTCGGAAACGTGTCGGACATCGCGACCAAGGGCGACATCGCCCTCGGGCTCTCCAACATGATCTTCGAGACGATCGGCATGATGGCGATCTTCGCCGCGCGCGCCTATCATGTAGCGAACATTGTCCTCACCGGAAACCTGTCGGCGTACCCCACCTGCCGCGCCACTTTCGAGAACCTCTCGAAAATGTTCTCCGTGAACTTTATCATTCCCGAAGCGTCCCGCTTCGCTACCGTCATCGGCGCCGCTCTTTGCGAAGGAGATCCCGCATGAACATCCTGCGCTTCCTCACCCCGAAAAGTCAGGTCGCTTTCATTATGAAAGACTGCTCCGCAAGGCAGGGGCTCGAAAAAATGCGCTACCACGGTTATAACGCCCTGCCCGTCATCGACGCGGAGGGCAGATACGTCGGCATGGTGCGCGACGGCGATTTTCTCTGGCTCATCGTCGATCGCGGCGCCGCCAACCTCGTCGCCCTCGAGGACATTCCCCTCTCGACCCTGATCCGCAGCGACAATCCCCCGGTCAAGAACTCCGCCCCCATGACGGAGCTGCTCGAACGCGTCAAGGAAAACAACTTCGTCCCGGTCATCGACGACCGCGACTGCTTCATCGGGCTGATTCGCCGCAAGGACGTCATCGAATACTTCTCGAAGCGCTATCTGCGCGTCGCCGCAAAGAAAAACTAAGCCTTACCCCTGCCGGACGGCGGGGGTATTCTCCGTTTTCCTATTCCAAAGTCAAAAAGCGAGGACAAATCATGGAACCGAAAAAATTCCGTCTCGGGCAGATCGGCATCGGGCATAACCACGGGCAAGGGCACATGGAGGCGTTCCGCCGTCATCCCGACCTCTTTGAGATCGTCGGCTACTCCGAAAAAGACGAGACGTGGATCCAAAAGCGCGGGGGTCTGCCCTGCTACCGCGACCTGCCGCGGCTCGACGAGGACACGCTGATCGAAAAGTGCGACGCCCTCCTGATCGAGACCGAGGTGCCGGATCTCATGGCGGCGGCACGCAAATGCATCGACGCCGGGAAACCCATTCATCTCGACAAACCGGCAGGAGAAAACCTCGCGGAATACGAAGGCATCCTGCGCGACGCCGAGCGCCGGGGACTTGTCGTGCACCTCGGGTATCTCTACCGTACCAATCCCGCCGTGCAGGAGGTCTTCTCCATCGCGGAGAGCGGAGCGCTCGGGGACATCCTCTATGTCGAGACTGCCATGTCCGCGCCGCGCAGTGCCGAGTATCTCCGCTACCTTGAAACCTTCCGCGGCGGCACCATGTACATCTTCGGCGGGCATATCATCGATTTTATCCTGCGCCTCATGGGTGAGCCGAAGCGCGTCGAACCCCTCCTCTTCCGCACCGGTGCCGGCGGGTTCGGCGGCATCGACAACGCGACGGCGCTCCTCCATTATGACCGCGGTGTCAGCGTCGCCCGCACCTCCGCCGTCGAAACGGGCGGCTGGCTCCGACGGGAGCTTGCCGTCGTCGGCGAAAAGGGCACCGTCTCGATCACGCCCTTCGAACGTCCGACCGTGAAATGGGTGTCGATCCAGAACGGGCAGGAAGGCTACTACGACAAAGAAGTCGAGACGCGCACGCTCACGTTCAGGACCGACTACGACCGCTACGACGCGTTTCCGGAGGAATTTTACGCGCGTCTCTGCGGCGCACCGGCGGGTGTCTACGACTATGATTACGAGCTGACGCTCCATCGGCTGGTTCTGCAGGCGAGCGGCATCCTCTGACCGCCGCCCGGGGGACGGAGCCTCTTTCCCGCGGGCGGAGCCTCTTTTCCGCGGGCGGAGCCTCTTTTCCGCATCCTTTTCACGCTCACGTACGGGCGCGGGCAAGATTCTTTTATATTTTTTGTAGAAAGTATTGCAATTATCAAAAGAACGTGTTATACTACAGTATAGAATACGGTATGGTTAAGAGTGGGCTTCGGTTCACTCTTAATTTTATGCGGGGTGTTTTACCCCGCCGTACCGCACGAGCGGAGGCATTATGGCAAAGACCAATATCGCCGAGACCGTGCGCGCACTGATCGCGGACACCGTCGAGGCACTCGGCTACCGGCTCTGGGACGTGGAGTTCACCAAGATCGGCGCCGACCGGCATCTGATCATCACGATCGACTCGGATACCGGCGTGGATCTCAACGCGTGTGAAACGGTGCATCGCGCCGTCGACAAAATCCTCGACGAGAACGACCCGATCGAGGAAGCCTATCATCTCGATGTCTCTTCCCCCGGGATTGAGCGCGAGCTTCGGACCGACGCGCACATTCTCGCCAGCCTCGGTGAGCGGTGTGAGGCGAAGCTGTTCGCTCCGCTGGACGGTCGGAAGACCCTGCGCGGGACGCTCCTCGACTACGCGGACGGCGTGCTCTCCATCGACACCGGCGCCGGCGTTGTCAAATGCCCGCGGCAATCGGTCTCCAAGCTCCGCACCGTCTATTTTGACTGATTTTGATTTTGAAGTGTAACAGGATAAAGAAAGGATACATCCATGAACGCCAAACTGTTTGATGCCCTCGCGGAACTGGAAAGCGCGAAGGGGATTCCCGCAGACTACATGCTCGAGAAGATCGAGGGCGCACTCCAGAAAGCCATTGAACGGGAGGTCGGCCCCACGGCGCGTTCGCGCATCGTCCTCGACCCCGTCAAACGGGATATGAAAGTCTACCTGCAGAGAGAAGTGGTCGAGACCGTGACGGACCCGATCTGCGAGATCTCCCTCGAGGACGCCAAGACCAAGTCCAAGCGGCATAAGATCGGCTCGATCGTCGAGGAGAAAGTCTCCCCCGATACCTTCCGCCGTCTGTCCGCCACCGCAGGGAAACAGATCATCATTCAGGCGGTGCGTGAGGCAGAGCGCAACAATATGGCACGCGCCTACGAGGACAAGAAAGAGGATCTCATCACCGCCACCGTCTTCAAGGTGGACGATATGACCGGCGACCTGACGCTCGAAACACAGAACGGCATGGTGCGCCTGCCCCGCAACCTGCAGCTTCCGACCGACGACTTCAAAGTCGGCGACCGCCTCAAGGTGTATGTCTCCGAGGTACGCTCGGTCGATACCCGCGGCCCCATCGTCGACCTCTCCCGGACGCATCCCGGCTTCGTCAAGCGCCTCTTTGAAATGGAGATTCCCGAGATTCAGGACGGCACGGTCGTCATCGCCGGCGTCTCCCGCGAGGCGGGCAGCCGCTCCAAGATCGCCGTGTACTCGACCGACCCGAACGTCGACCCGATCGGCGCCTGCATCGGTAACCGCGGGATGCGTATCAACGCAATCCTCGAGGAACTCGGCAACGAAAAGATCGATATTATCCGCTACTCCGAAGATCCTGCCGAATATATCCGCGAGGCGCTCTCGCCGGCGGAGGTTCTCGGGGTCGTCATCGACGGCGAGCGCTCCGCGCGTGTCACCGTCGCGCCGAACCAGCTCTCGCTCGCCATCGGCCGCGAGGGGCAGAACGCGAAACTCGCGGCGCGCCTGACCGGCTATAAGATCGACATCAAAGCATAATGGCAGGCGTCAGAAAAATTCCCGAACGGCGCTGTATCGGGTGCGGGGAACGGTTCCCCAAAGCACAGCTCATTCGCGTGGTCCGGTCGCCGGAGGGAGAGATCTCCCTCGATCGCACGGGTAAAAAATCCGGGCGCGGGGCGTACCTCTGCCACAGCGTCGAGTGCCTCAAACGCGCGCGCAAGTCCAACCGACTGGCGCAAAACCTCGAATGTGAGATACCCGCTTTGATTTACGATAAATTGGAAGCGGAGATCGCCGCCGATGTGTAAGGCGTCTCACGAAGTCACCGAACGGTTCCTCAGGATGCTGGGGCTGGCAAGGAAGGCTGGAAAAACGGTGCTCGGCACCGAAGTGATCTGCGAGCAGATGCGGGCAAAGAAGAAGCCCGTCCTGATCCTTGTTTCCTCGGGCGCGTCCGACGGGACGCTGCGGCGGCTCTCTCATAAAAGCAGTTTTTACAGCATTCCCTGTCTCACGGTCGATGTAGCGCCGGAGGTACTCGGGCATCTGCTCGGTACCGCACGCCCGCTCGTGTCGGTCGGCATCACGGACGGCGGTTTTGCCGATCAGTTACGGCAGGAGTGCAAGTAAGAGAAAGGATTCCCCGGTGCGGGGGACGACCCCTTTTGGGGTCGGGAATTTGACTATGGCAAAAATCAACGGAATTGCGAAGGACTTCGGGATCGCTGCGAAAGACCTCGTGGCGCTGCTCGACACCGTCGGCATCAAGAAGAATGTCGGCGGCACGATTGAGGGAGAGGAATACGAAGTGTTCCTCGCGCTCATCACGGCGCAGAACCAGATCGAGAATCTCGAGGACTACCTTGCGGGGAAAGCGACCTTAAAGAGCGATCTCCCCAAGGCAGAACCGAAGGCGGAGACTCCTGCCCCCGCACCGCAGAAAGCCGCCCCCGCCACAGCGCCGCAGGCGCCGAAGAAACCGACGCCGGCACCCGAGGCTCCGAAAAAGCCGGAGGAGCCGCGCTATACTGTCCCGAAGGATCACGCCGCCGCACGCCCGGCACAGACCGGACGCCCCGCGAGCGGGGCTCCTGCGGCGGGACAGCCGGGGCAGAACCGCCCGGGCGACCGTCGCCCGATGAGCGGCGCCGACCGACGTCAGGATGCGCGCGGGCAGCAGAACGCACCGGCGCGCCCCGAAAAACGTAAACCGGTCAGCCAGGAGGACATCGCCCGCCGCATGGAACAGTTCCGCCGCGAGCAGGCAAGCCGCCCGGAACCGAAGATCGACAGCACGGCGACCCCTGCCGCCGCCGCGCAGGAAGCCAAGCGTGCGCAGGCAGCCGCACAGTCGGCACAAGCCGCGCAAACCACGACCCCCGCAGCGGCGGCACCCGCGCGCGAGTTCAAGCCGATCAAGAAGAAAGAACCCGTCGACCGCTTCAGCCGTTTCGAGCGTAAGCCCGGCGAGGGGGCGCCTGCCGCCGCCAAGCCGCAGAAACCCGAAAAACCCGAGAAGCGCGAGGAACGCAAGAACCGCATTATCGTTTCCGGCGGCGCCGGAGACGGCACGACCGAGACGGTCGAGACGGTGGTTGCGGCAGAGCCGAAAGTGCGTATCGTCGACACCCGTACGACGCAGGTCGACCTCGGCAGATATGATGAGCGTCTCGTCTCCCGCTATGCCACCGCCGGCAGGACCGACCGTGACTCGAGCAGACAAAAGCTCAAGAAGCAGGATACCCGCTCTCAGGGCAAGAACGTCCGGGAAAAAGAGCGCGCCGCGCAGGAGCGCATCCGCAGAATGCAGCTCGAGCAGGCACGCAAGAAACAGCTTGAGATCACCGTCCCCGACACCATCTCGGTCGGTGAGTTCGCCTCCCGCATGAAGAAAACCGCCGCCGAGGTCATGAAGAAGCTCATGATGAACGGTATGATGGTCAAGGTCACGGACGAGATCGACTACGATACCGCCTACCTCATCGCGGAAGAGTTCAATGTCAAAGTCACGAAAGAGGTCGTCGTCACCATCGAGGAACGTCTCTTTGAGACCGAGGAGGACACCGACGAGAACCTCGTGGAGCGCAGCCCTGTCGTCTGCGTCATGGGTCACGTCGACCATGGTAAGACCTCCCTGCTCGACGCAATCCGTCACACCAGCGTGACCAAGGGCGAGGCGGGCGGTATCACCCAGCACATCGGCGCCTATCGCGTCAACGTGCATGGCAAGGAGATCACCTTCCTCGATACCCCGGGTCACGAAGCCTTTACCGCCATGCGTGCAAGAGGCGCGCAGGCGACCGACATCGCGATTCTGGTCGTCGCCGCCGATGACGGTATCATGCCGCAGACCATCGAGGCGATCAACCACGCGAAAGCGGCGGGCGTCGACATCATCGTCGCCATCAACAAGATGGATAAGCCGCACGCCAACCCCGATCAGGTCATGCAGGAACTCACCAAGTACGACCTCGTCCCCGAGGAATGGGGCGGCGACGTCATCTGCGTGCCGGTGTCCGCACTGACCGGTATGAACATCGATAAACTCCTGGAATCCGTCCTGCTCGTGGCGGAGGTCAAGGAACTGAAAGCCAATCCGAATCGCCGCGCCAAGGGTCTTGTCATCGAGTCGCGTCTCGATAAAGGTCGCGGTCCCGTTGCCACCGTCCTTGTGCAGAACGGTACGCTCCATGCGGGCGATATCGTCATCGCGGGTACCGCCGTCGGGCGTGTCCGCGCCATGTCGAATGAGCGCGGCGAGCAGATGAAGGTCGCGGGCCCGAGCGTCCCCGCCGAGATCATCGGTCTCTCCGAAGTCCCCATGTCGGGTGACGAGTTCAACGCCGTTGAAGATGAAAAAATGGCGCGCAGCCTTGCGGAGCAGCGCCGTGAGCAAGCCCGCCAGGAAGAGTTCAAGGCGACGGCACGCGTCTCGCTCGATGCCCTGTTCGACCAGATTGCAGAGGGCGTCAAGAACCTGAACATCGTCGTCAAGGCAGATGTCGGCGGTTCCGCCGAGGCAGTCAAACAGTCTCTCCAGAAGCTTTCGACCGATGAGGTCAAGGTCAATATCATTCATGCCGCCGTCGGCGGTATCACGGAGGGTGACGTCATGCTCGCCGCGGCATCGCAGGCGATCATCGTCGGCTTCAACGTCCGTCCCGACAAGACCGCGCTCGACAGTGCCGAGCGGCAGGGGGTCGATATCCGCACCTACCGCGTCATCTACGACTGCATTGACGAAGTGCAGGCGGCGCTCAAGGGGATGCTCGCGCCCAAATACCGCGAAGTACTCCTCGGGCACGCCGAATGCCGTCAGACCATTCGCGTCCCGAACGTCGGCACCATCGCCGGTTGCTATGTCCTCGACGGTAAGATTGCCCGCCACGCAAAAATCCGTATCGTGCGCGACGGCGTGCTGATCTGTGAGGACGAGATCGCGTCCCTGAAGCGCTTCAAGGACGACGCGAAGGAAGTCGCCGCAGGCTACGAATGCGGCGTGGGGCTCAAGACCTTCAACGACGTGAAGGTCGGCGACACCTATGAGGCGTTCATCATGGAGGAGATTCCGCAGTAATCTGCGGAGGACGCTCGGGGGCGGCAATCACGCCCGACTCTCGCGGCGGCGTTTCCACGCGGGAACACTTCCAAGAAAATCCCCGGGCAAAAGCGCCCATCTAACCGAATATCACAAAGAGGAGCCCGGTTTTCTTGGCTCCTCTCTGTTTTTTATCGCGTCTTTCACTCCTATTGCCGCCCGACGGCGAGACTCGACGGCGCCGCTCCCCGTGCTTACCGTCGTCATTTCGCGTCGAGCGTCCGCGGGCGGTGCGGCAGAGCGCGTGTCCGCGAAGCCCCGCATGCCATCACCAACGAATGCTCCCGCGCGAATATTTGCCCGCGAAAAAAGTCAAATGTCTGCCCTGATTTTGGTTTTCTCCTCTTGCAAAACTGTAATACGTGCGATATAATACTTTTGTATAGTCGCGTCTTGTATATTTTCGCGTCGCGCGCTCCGCGCCCGCGAACCCGCGAATGGCACACAGGATTGCCGACTGCCCCGGAAAACACCGGAACCAATCGAGAGGAGCCGCCATGGAGCAGATCTACACCATACCCGTTAACGAGGCGTTCCGCGCCTGCCGCGAAGAACCGCTCGGCGCCTGCCCGATCTGCACGCTCTACCGCAAGCTCGAGGACGATGAACTCGATCGTATCCTCGGCGCCGCCATGATGGAGCCATCGGTACGCATCCGCACCAACGAAGAAGGGTTCTGTGCCCGCCAT
This sequence comes from bacterium, assembly GCA_004558975.1. Taxonomy (GTDB): domain Bacteria; phylum Bacillota; class Clostridia; order Oscillospirales; family CAG-272; genus UBA1740. The sequence continues at coordinate 44,848 of SFZB01000003.1, read as the reverse complement.
TTCGGCAAGATGCTCACGCGGCAGAACCGTCTCCCTTTCGCCCTGATGCTGGAATCGCATCTCGCCGAAGTCGAGGGCATGCTCGCGGACGGTCTCATCGGTACCCCGGGCGACAAACCGGTCAAGCGGCTGACCGCGCTCGAACACTCCTGCTATATCTGCAGCCGCATTGAAGCCTCGCTCTCCCGTATGCTCGAAACGGTCGCCCTGCTTTTTGAGAGCGAGCCGGAATTTCGTACCCTCTTCGGAGAGCAGAAGCGCTACTGTCTCCCGCACTTCCGCCGCCTCACCGAAGTCGGACGGGCGCGCCTTTCCAAAAAGACATACGCACTGTTTTACCGCACGATGTCGGACACCGTGAAGACGTACCTCGAAAAACTGCGGGGAGACGTCAGTTGGTTCTGTAAAAAATTCGATTACCGCTATGACGGGGAGCCGTGGTACGACGCAAAAGACGCGATCGAACGCACGGTCGGCTTCCTCGCGGCGGAGGACGCCTGTGCAAAGGAAGGAAAACGCAAATGAAACTAGAACAGGTCAGCGTTCGCAGTTTCGGACTGCTCCGCAACTACACCGTGAATTTTGAAAACGGGCTGAATATCGTCGAGGGCGGGAACGAGACGGGGAAAACCACCCTCGCCGCCTTTATCCGCTTTATGCTCTACGGCTTCGACGAGAGCGAGGGACTGCTTTCCGAGCGGGAAAAGCGCATCAACTGGCAGACCGGCACGGCAGAGGGGTCGATGACCCTCTCGACCGCCTCCGGGCGTTACCGCATCGACCGCCGGGTCGCAAGGCACGGCGAGGGGGACGCCGTGCGCTACACCGAGACCTGTGAGGTAACGGATCTCGGCACCTCCCGCCCCGTGAACTTCGGTATGACCCCGGGCGAGGCCCTGCTCGGCGTGGGTCGGTCGCTCTATGAATCGACTGCCTTCCTCGGGCAACTCTCGGACGGCAAGACCGGTGACGAGGTACGCGAGTCAATCGAGAACCTGATGTTCTCCGGCGACGAGAAAATCAATACCGGCGCCGCCATTGAACGGCTGAGCGCCGCGCGGGATTCCCTGCTCGCTCCGGACGGTAAGTCCGGGCGGCTCCGCGACGTGGAGGCGCGCTCCGCCGCTCTCGCTTCCCGCTTTTCCGCCGCCATGCGCGGGCAGAGTGAACTGCTCCGCCTCCGCGGCGAATACGAGCGCACCGTCGTCAAGCGTGACGACGCAAAAAAGCAACTAGCCCGCACCCAGGAACTCAAGATCGGGTACCGCAACCACCTGATCCTCTCCTCCTTCGAGGAACTCCACACCATGGAGCGGCAGGCGGCAGATCTCGAAGAAGAGATCCGCGACCACCGGGAGCGCAACTCCTATGAGGGCTTCTTCCCGGACGACACCTACGCCGCCGACCTCGCAGTCAAGCATCGGCTTTTCTCCGAGAGCCGCACCGCCTACGAAGCGGCGGATAACGCACAGCGCGAGCTGGAAAGCAAGCAGGCTGTGCCGCATGATGTACAGAAGAATATTCAGCGCACCGATAAATACGGCGGCGAGGGACAGGTGCTCGCGCGCCACGCGGCGCTGCACTCGAAGTTCCTGGTCCTGCTCGGTTCCACCCTCGGGGTGACTGTCCTACTCGCCATTCTGCTCGCCGTCGGTATCTCGCGCTTCCTTGCGTCGTCGCTCACAGGGGCGCCGTTCGTCCTCTGGCTCATCGGCTCCATTGTACTGTTCGTAGGCGCGGTCGTCCTGACCCTGCTCACCATCAACCGTCACGAGACCGAGCGCGCCTACTGTCTCGACTATGGCGCCCGCGGCGCCGCGGAACTGCGCGCCCGCATGAAACTTGTCTCGGAATACCGCGTTTCCGCCGCCGCCCATGTGGACGCCCTGCGCGCCGCACGGGAACGTGCGGACGACACTCGCGGTGCCTACTTCACGGCGCGCGGTGTGCTCGACGAGGCGCTCGCCCTCTGGGGGAAAGCGCTCCCCGCCGCCGGTGACGCCGAAGAATTTCTCGGGATTTTTGAAGGTTCCGTCCGCGACGTGATACAGACCGATCGGGAACTCACGGAGCGCCGCGCGGCGCTCCTGAACACCGCCGGGATCCTGAAGACCACGCTCGCCTCCTGTGACGAGAACGCCCTGCGCGCCACTCTCTCGGAGCGACTGCGCGCCACCCTCTCGGAGATGACCCCGGAGCAGATCGACGAGGGCATCGCCTATTACACCGAACAGCTGCAGTATTTCACGGACTCCGCCGAAGGCATCCGACAGGCGATGGAGACGCTCCACACCGAGACCGAAATCCCGGCAGAGGTCGGTGAACAGCTCTCCGCCGCAGAAAACGAACTGGCGGAGCTCCGCCGCCGTTATACCGCCCTCGACACGGCGCTGAGCGCCCTGACCGGCGCCGACCTCCGTCTGCGGGCAGAACTGTCGCCGCGCCTCGCGCACTACGCGAAAGAACTGGTTGACATCATGACGGACGGTAAATACACCGCCATGACCGTCGGCGATGACCTGACGATGACCTTCCCCGGCGCCGGTGCGACACGGAGCGTCGACGTCCTCTCTGGCGGCACGCGCGACATCGCCTATATCGCCCTGCGTCTCTCGCTCGTGCGTCTGCTCTTCCGCGAGATGCCGCCCGTCTGCTTCGACGAGAGCTTCGCCCACCAGGACAACGACCGTTGCTACGCGATGCTGAAGGTGTTCTCCGCCCTCTCCGAGCGCGACGGTATGCAGACCTTTGTCTTTACCTGCCGCGGGCGGGAATACACCGTCGCCCGCGAGATCGGCGGTGCCTGCAACCTGATTCGCATGGTCTGACCGTTTCATCGCCCGCCTGTGGGACAATCGGACGATCCGACTGTTTGACCGTCCCGACCGTCCCGACCGTCCGACACTTTCCCCGATTTTCCCCCGTATGACTTTTGACGCTCGCGGTGCGCTCCCCCGTAGCGGCCCCGCCATCCCATACCGAAAGGGCGCGTCCTGTGCCCCACTCTGACCGAAGGAGGTATCATGGATCCCAAAATTCTGACCGTAGGCCCTGCCTACATGGATATACTGTTTCGTGCGCCGGGTATCCCCGCGCCGGGAGAGACCGTCACCGTCAATGACCTGTCCGCCGTATGGCTCGCGGACGGGCAAGGCGTCAACTGCGCCGTTGCGCTCGCGCGACTGGGCGCGAAATCGGCTCTGTCCTGCCGTCTCGGGCAGGACGTCGAGGGGCAGCGGCTGTACGCCCTGCTCTCCGAGGCGGGGGTCGATACCTCACCGATCATCGCGGACGCACGCTCGGCGACGGGGCTGCGTCTGCTCCTCGCGGACGGCGGCGCTGTCCGCACCGTCTGCTACCCTGCCGCCAACAGCAATCTGACCCGCGACAATCTGGATGCGGCGTTCGCCACCCAGCCGGAGGCGCTCTGCCTGCACCTAGACCTTGCGGAAGAGACAATTCTCGAAGCGGCGGCGCGCGGTGCCGAAAAGCACCTGCCCATGTTCCTGCACCTCTCCCCGGTGAGAGCCGATTTCCCGTTTGCTAAACTGCCGCAGATGGACATCGTGTGCCTGAGCGATACCGAGATCGAGGCACTGACGGGCATTCGCCCGAACGGCAGCGACGCGGCGCTCCGCGCCCTGCTCTCCCTCTCCAAGACCGTCGCCTCCCGCTTCTACGCCGTCCATATGGGCGACCGCGGGACGTTCCTCTTTGACGGCCGTCATTTCTCCATGGTCAGCCCCGTGCCCGTCAAGGCACTCGACAACGCCGGCGCGCCCGAGGCGTATTTCGCCGCCCTCGCGCTGGAATATCTCCGCAGCCGCGGCAACATGACCGCCGCCGCAAAGTACGCAGGTGCCGTCGGGGCGCTCGCCGTCGCGCGCGCCGGTACCGTCGCCTCTCTCCCCACGCGGGAGGAAGTCGACGCCTTCATCAAGAGCAACCGCATCCGATGACGGAAAATCAACCGCAATTCACAGATCGCGCGCAACCGTCCCCGATCCGGACGCTCGCCGTCATCGGCCCCACCGCGTCGGGGAAAACGGCGCTCTCCCTCGCACTCGCCGAACGGCTCGACGCCGAGATCATCGTCTGCGACTCCATGCAGGTCTATCGCGGCATGGATATCGGGACGGCGAAACCCACCGCACGGGAGCGGGCAGTCTGCCCTCATCACCTCGTTGACTGCATCGACCCCACCGTCTCTTTCTCCGCCTCGGATTACGCGGACGCCGCCATGGCGGCGGTGCACGACATTCACGGACGGGGGAAACTCCCGATCTTCTGCGGCGGTACGGGACTTTACCTCGACGCCGTCCGCACCGGGCGCCACACCGCGGCGACCCCGCCGCCGGATCCCGTGCTGCGTGCGGATCTGCAGCGGCAGGCACAGACGCCCGAGGGGCGGCTCGCCCTCTATCGGCGGCTCGCCGACATCGATCCGGATGCCGCCGCCGCGACCCATCCGAATAACGTCCACCGCGTCATCCGCGCGCTGGAGATCTATCTTTCGAGCGGGAAAACCAAGACCGACCTCGACCGCGAGGCGCCGACGGAGAATCCCGCGCTTTCCCTCTTCATCATCGAACCCGTCTTTCGCGACCGCGAAGCGCTCTACGCCCGCATCGACGCGCGCGTGGACGCCATGATGGCGGAAGGGCTCGTCGGGGAGACCGAACGGCTCCGCGACGCGGGCGTGTTTGCGAAGAACGCGACCGCCGCCGCCGCAATCGGCTATAAAGAACTGCTCCCGTATCTGGAGGGTATCTGTACGCTGGCGGACGCCGTCGAAGCGCTGAAGCGCGCGACCCGCCGGTACGCCAAACGGCAACTCACCTATTTCCGCCGGATGCCGGGCGTGCTCCCCGTCGAGGCGGACGGCAAAACGCCGGAGGCGATGGCAGAGGCGCTCCTGCCCGCTGTCCGTGCCTTCCTCGCCTGAAACGGTCGCGGCATACGGTAAACGCACGCATCCGGCGGTGCCCGACGCCATGACATTTCCTCACATAAACTAATATCCTTAAAGGAGAGCCCATATCTATGCAAGCCAACGAACTGAAAGCCCGGATCGCCGCCGGGGCACTCGACGCCTACGCTCACCTCTACACCGACCTTGCCGCACAGGCGAAACGGTATATCGCCGCCATCGACGCTTTCTGCGCCCTGTACGGTAACGACCGTGACATCCGCCTCTTCTCCGTCCCCGGCAGAAGCGAGATCAGCGGCAACCACACCGACCACAACCACGGTGAAGTCCTCGCCGGCGCCATCGACCGCGACATCATCGCCGTCGCCGCGAAGAACGAGGACGGCGTCGTGCGCATCAAGTCCGAGGGCTATCCCGAAGATACCGTCGCCATCGAACAGGCGGGCGACCCGAAAGCGTTCAAGCCGTTTTCCTCCTGCGCGCTGCTCGCCGGCACCTGCCGCGGGTTCCTCGACCGCGGGTACGCGATCGGCGGCTACGACGCCTATACCACGACCGAGGTGCTGAAAGGCTCCGGGATCTCCTCCTCCGCCGCATTTGAGGTGCAGTGCGGGAATATCATGAATTATCTCTACAACGACGGCAAAATTGCGAACGAGGAACTCGCGAAGATCGCACAGTACGCCGAAAACGCCTACTTCGGCAAGCCCTGCGGGCTCATGGATCAGATGGCTTGCGCCGTCGGCGGTTTCCTCTCGATCGACTTCGCCGACCCGAAGAACCCCGTCGTTACCCCCGTCTCCTTCTCCCTCTCGGACGCCGGCTATAAGCTCTGCATCGTCAACACGGGCGGCAACCATGCCGACCTCAATGAGGACTACGCCTCTGTCCCCGCCGAGATGAAGGCGGTCGCCGCCGCGCTCGGGCAGGAAGTCCTGCGCGGGCTGACGGAGAGCGACATCATCGCGAACATTCCGATCCTGCGCGGCACGGTCGGGGATCGCGCCATTCTGCGCGCCCTGCACTTCCTGCGTGAGAACGCCCGCGTCGAAAAGCAGGTGGACGCCCTCCGTCGCGGCGACTTTGACACCTTCCTCGCGCTCGTCATCGCGTCCGGCAACTCGTCTTTCAAGTATCTGCAGAACGTGTTCACCGTCAAGAACGTCACCGAGCAGGGACTGTCCCTCGCGCTCGCCGTGACCGAAGGGCTCCTCGACGGCAAGGGCTGTGCGTGGCGTGTCCACGGCGGCGGCTTCGCCGGTACGATCCAGGCATTCGTCAAGGCGGAACTCGCCGAAGACTACCGCACCGTGATGGACAGCATCTTCGGCACAGGCGCCGTGATGATGCTCTCCGTCCGCCCCGTCGGCGCGACCGAGATCGCGCTCTGATCCCCGCATACCAACTTTCTACATAGAGAAAAAACAGGAGGCTCGCCATGCCAGCAAAGAAACCCACCAAACCCGCCAAGAACGCCAAAAATTCGGACGTCCCGGTAGGCGATAAAAAAGCCGCTCTGGAAGCGGCTATCACGCGTATTGAACACGACCTCGGCAAAGGCACCATCATGCGCCTCGGCGAAAACGCACACATGGAGGTCAGCGCCATTCCGACAGGGTCGCTGAACCTCGACATCGCGCTCGGGGTCGGCGGCGTGCCGCGCGGACGCATCGTCGAGATCTACGGGCCGGAATCCTCCGGTAAGACCACCGTCGCCCTCCACATCGTCGCGGAAACGCAGAAAATGGGCGGTGAGGCGGCATTCATCGACGCGGAGCACGCGCTCGACCCTGTCTACGCGAAGAACCTCGGCGTCAATATCAACGATCTGCTCATCTCCCAGCCGGACAGCGGCGAGCAGGCGCTCGAGATTGCGGGACGACTCGTTGACTCCCAGGCGATCGATGTCATCGTCGTCGACTCCGTGGCGGCGCTCGTGCCCCAGCAGGAGATTGATGGCGACATGGGACAGTCGCACGTCGGCGTGCAGGCACGTCTGATGAGCCAAGCGCTCCGCAAACTCAGCGGTGCCGTCTCCAAGTCCAACTGCGTCCTCATCTTCATCAACCAGTTGCGTGAAAAAGTCGGCGTCATGTACGGCAACCCGGAGGTGACGCCCGGCGGTCGCGCCCTGAAATTCTACGCCTCCGTACGGATTGAAGTCCGCAAGGGCGAGATTCTCAAGAACGGCAGCGAGATCTACGGCAGCCGCACCAAGGCAAAGGTCGTCAAGAACAAAGTGGCGCCGCCGTTCCGCGTAGCGGAATTCGATATCCTCTACGGCAAGGGCATTTCCAAGACCAATGAAATCTTCGACGCGGGTCTGAACTTCGGCTTCGTCGAAAAGAGCGGCTCTTTCTTCTCCTACGACGGCAACCGCTGGCAGGGGAAAGACAATGCCCGCAGCGCCATCGAGAGCGACCCTGCGCTGCTCGCCAAGCTGGAAGAGCAGGTGCGCGCCGCCATGGCGAAGGGCGCGGCACAGCAGGAGGACTTCTCCCTCGACGAAGAGGATGGATTCGACATCCGTGATTTCTCGGTAGACGATGCGGAGTGAGGACGCCACCCCCGGCACGCTTCTCGCCATCCGCCACGGCGCGACCCCCGGCCGCCTGACCCTCGTCGTGCGCTCGGAGGAGGGCTCCCGCGCCTACCCCGTGGCGGAACGGTTCTACCTTGCACTCGGCTCCCCTGCCGTCGGGTATCTCCTGACGGAGGAAGAAACGGAGGCGCTCCTTGCCCACGTGGCGGAGCGCCGCGCGCTTGCCTCCGCCCTCGGGTCGCTCGCCCGGGGGGACGAGAGCCGACGGAACCTCTATTGCAAGCTCCGCCGCAAAGGGCATAGCGACACCGCCGCCCGCGCGGCGCTCGACGAGGTGGAAAACCTCGGCTATCTCAGAGAGGCGGACAATGCGGAGCGGCTTGCCGCCCGCTGTGCCGGCAAGGGCTGGAGCCGCCGCAAGACCCACGCCTATCTCGTCAGCCGCGGCTATCCCGGCGCGACCGTCACACGCGCCATTGACGCTGCGATCGATGCGGGTGACGCGGACTTTGAAGAAAACAAACGGCGCTTCCGCGAGAAGCAGGAAGCCCTCGGGCTCTCGCCCGAGGAAGTCCGGCGCGCACTCTGGCGCGCCGGGTTCTGAACGCGGAAGTGATGCCGCGTCTCCATCGGCACTGCCCCCCGGCGCGGTATTGGGGCGCGCTATTCCCTCACAATCAGAAAGGAAACCATATGTCCGATTTTGACTTTATCCCGGAGCGCTTCGGTTGCCGGGTATTCAACGACGAGGTCATGAAAGAACGCCTGCCGGACGGCGTCTACCGCTCCATTGCCGCCACCATCGCGACCGGGTCGGAGCTCGACCCCGGCATCGCAGACGTGGTCGCCGCGGCGATGAAGGACTGGGCGATCGAGCAGGGGGCGACCCACTATACGCACTGGTTCCAGCCCCTCACCGGCGTCACGGCGGAAAAGCACGAGGCGTTCCTGACCCCCGTCTCCCGCAGTCGCGTCATCCTCGAATTTTCGGGGAAAGAGCTCATCAAGGGAGAATCGGACGCGTCTTCTTTCCCCTCCGGCGGCTTGCGCGCGACGTTTGAGGCGCGCGGCTACACGGCGTGGGATCCCGCCTCCTTCACCTACGTCAAGGACGGGTCGCTCTACATTCCGACCGTTTTCTGCTCCTACACGGGCGAGGCGCTCGATACCAAGACGCCCCTCATCCGCTCGATCGACACTCTGTCCCGCGAGGCAGTGCGGATCCTGCGCCTGTTCGGCGATACCGAAACGATGCGGGTCGACACCTCGGTCGGTGCGGAGCAGGAGTATTTCCTCATCGACAAAGAGCAGTTTGACGCACGGCGCGACCTATTCTATACAGGCAGGACGCTGTTCGGCGCCCCCGCCCCGAAGGGGCAGCAGCTCGACGACCATTATTACGGTCCGCTGAAGACGCGCGTCGGCGCCTTCATGGCGGAGCTCGACCGCGAACTCTGGGAGCTCGGCATTCCCGCCAAGACCAAGCACAACGAGGTCGCCCCCTCCCAGCACGAGCTCGCGCCCGTCTATACATCGGCGAATCTCGCCATCGATCAGAACCTTTTGATGATGGAGACGATGAAGCACGTCGCGGAGCGGCACGGCATGGTCTGCCTGCTCCACGAAAAACCGTTCGCCGGCATCAACGGCTCCGGCAAACATAACAACTGGTCGCTCTCGACCGACACGGGTAAAAACCTCACGAAGCCCGGCAAGAAACCGGCGGAGAATCTGCAATTTCTCCTGTTCCTGACCGCGGTCATCTCTGCCGTCGACGACTATCAGGATCTTCTGCGCCTGTCCGTCGCGTCCGCATCGAACGACCACCGTCTGGGTGCGAACGAGGCGCCCCCCGCCATCGTCTCCGTCTTCCTCGGCGACGACCTGACGCGCGTCGTCGACGCCATCATCGCCGGAGAGGAGCATCGCGACGTACAGCGCTCCTATGTGGATCTGCACTCCCCCTCGATCCCGACCTTCCTGCGCGACACAACCGACCGCAACCGCACCAGCCCCTTTGCCTTTACGGGGAACAAGTTTGAATTTCGCATGGTCGGCTCCTCGCAGAATATCGCGATGCCGAACATCGTCCTCAACACCGCCGTGGCGGAGAGCCTCCGGCGCTATGCCGACGAGCTCGAGGGCGCCCCGGACTTCACCGCCGCCGTGCGTGCACTCCTGCGCCGGGAACTGAGCGCGCATGCGCGCATCATCTTCAACGGCAACGGCTACTCGCAGGAATGGGCGGAAGAGGCGGCACGCCGCGGGCTCCGCAACTTCCCGACCTCGGTCGACGTGTTCCCCTGCCTCACGGACGAAAAGAATGTGCGGCTCTTCGAGGCGCACGGCGTCATGAGCCGCACGGAACTCGCCTCCCGACGCGCAATCCTGTTTGAAAACTACGAGAAAATCCTCAACATTGAGGCCTGCACCATGATCGACATGGCGATGAAGGACTATATTCCCGCCGTCAATGACTATATCCGCACCCTGTCAGACGTCATGGCGGCGAAGAAGTCGTCCGTGGGCGCCGCCTGTCACATGGAAAAGACGCTCATCACCCGCCTCTCCGACCTCGCCGAAGAAGCGTTCTCCGAAACCGAGAACCTTAAGGCAGAGGCAGCGGCGGCGGCGAGCCTGCCCGACGCGGAGGCGTCCGCTATCGCTTTCAAGGAACGCGTGATCCCGACAATGGAGGCGCTCCGCCATACGGTCGACGCCATGGAGGAGTACACCGCCATCGACGCATGGCCCGTGCCGACATACGGAGAACTCACCTTCGGTGTGCGATAACGGCGAAAAAAGGCATTAAAATCGTCGTTTTCGGACGCCGCGTGGGGAATTTGCCCAGAAAAGATTGACATTCGCGCGCAGGCGTGTTACAATTCAATAAAATGTCTTTACTATCATTTTTTCTGTCGGGAAGGAGTACAGTCATGTTCTTTTCTCTGAACGCCATGAATCAAATGGAGCTTACCGATCGTCTCGCTTTGGTATGTATCCCCGTCATCCTCTTGCTCGTCGCGATGCTGATGCCGCGGAAAAACAAAGTGTTTTCCGTCGTGGTACGGGCGCTGATGATTGTTCTGCTCGCGGGTGTTGCCGCTTTCGGGCTTGTGAGCCCGCTCGCCGACCTCATCGGGACGACTGCGCGCATCTCTTTCATTCCGGTCGTGATGCTGGTGGAGGCGCTGTTCCTGCTCTGGGGGCTTCTCTTCCCCGATGCCTATCTGACGCAGGGGCTCTACGGGCTTATCTGCAGTGTTCCGCTCGCGGCGGGGCTCCTCGGATTTATCTTCCCGACCTGGCTGTCGGCAGCGGCTTTTATCGACGTGTTCTACTCTGCAGAGTCGATTCTCGCGATTGCGCAGTACGCCGCGCTCGTGTTCGTGCCGCTCTACCTCATCGTATCCGGCGCCTATCGGATGCGTCTCTCCTCTGCCTGGCACGCGCTCTTCGGCATGACCTTCCTCGGTTCGTTGCTTCTCACGCTGGTGCGGGCTGACCTCATCACCTCCCCCGCGTATGACACCCTCTCCGCCATTCTGCCGAGTTTCGAGAATTTTGCTTTCGGCACAGACGCGCTGAAAGATTTCGGTATCCTTACCGGTGCCGCGGTTGTCCTCGCGCTGCTCGCAGGGCTGATTGCGACGGTCTGCCGCCGCTCCGTCTGCCACACGGGCGAGAAGTTCTCTGCCTCCGAGACCCGCGGTGCACTCGTGACGCGTTTTATCGGTCGTATCTTCTCGGGTATCGGTTCTCTGGCACTCCTCGTGCTGACCCCCGCCCTGATCGATCTCATGGGTCTGACCGGCACGGCGGCGACGCTGTTCTGCCTCGTCCCGATTGCCTTCATGCTCCTCGTCCAACTCTTCGTCGAGTTCGCCGCCGAAGATACGGAGATCAAGCACGCACAGGCGGCTACGGCAAACGCGTAAGCGCAAAAACAATCGTTTTATTCGGAAGTATACCCCCGGGGTGCGCGCTTTTGTGCCCCCGACACCGCAAAAGAGCCCCGCACCACAAGGCGGGGCTCTTTTTTATCCTGCCTTTTTACGTTTACCATTCGCGTCACCGCCGGATTCGCGGTTTTGCCTGCCCGGCGTCCTCTCGTTTCCCTCTCGTTTTCCTCTCGTTTCCCTCTCGTTTCCCTCTCGTTTCCCTCTCGTTTCCCTCTCGTTTCCGTAGCGCAACAAGATGTCCCCTCGGGCGGAAACGCCCTCTTGTTATTTTCCACAAAATGTGCTAAAATAGCATGAAACACCCGGGATCTGACAACCCTGTTTCCATTCCCTGATTCTATGGAGGCATTGTCCCATGAAACTGAGCCGTAAAGCCCGTATCTTGACGGCGGTCATCGCCGTCCTTATCCTCATTCCGCTGCTTCTCGTCCTCGGTGTGCGCGCTTATGTGCGCCTGCCGCACCTCGGGTATTATCACAAGTCGGAACGCGCGTTCAAGATTCCCGGCCTCGGCGACGGATTCGTCCCGCAGGGGATCGACTACGACACCGAGCGAAACACTTATCTTGTCACCGGGTATGACAAGGCGGGCAGACAGTCGCCCCTGTACCTGGTCGGCGACGACGGGAAACTGCAAAAGACACTCCACTACACGCTCGCGGACGGTACCGCTTATACAGGGCACGCCGGAGGAATCGCGGTCGGCGGTGACTTTGTGTACCTTGCGGGCGGCTCGGACGCGACCGTCCATGTGTTTGCGCGCGCAGATCTCGAAAAGACGCAGGACGGCGGCGCCATCACCGCGGTCGGCAGTCTCTCCTGCTATCTGGAAGCGAACAAGGACGATCACCTCGGTCCCGCCTTCCTGCAGGTCTCGGACGGGAATCTGATCGTCGGCGAGTTCTACCGCCCCGGTAACTATGAGACGCCGGAGAATCACTATGTTACTTGCCCCTCGGGCGCGACGCAGCGCGCGCTCGCTCTGGTCTATCCGCTCGACGGAACGTCCGCGATCGGTGTCTCGACGACGCCGGTATCGGCTTATTCCCTGCCCGACCTCGCGCAAGGATTCGCCGTCTCGGAGGGCAGGATCTATGTCACCGCCTCGTGGGCGCTCGCGCATTCTTCCCTCTATATCTATGATACCGCGAAGATCCGGCGCACAGAGGACGTCACCGTCCTCGGCGTGACGCTCCCCTGCTACGCCCTCGACGACACGGCACTCGTCAAACGCGCCTCACTCCCGCCCATGGCGGAAGAGCCGCTGATTTTGAACGGGAAACTGTATGTCATGAACGAATCCGCCTGCAATACCTATAAATTCGGGAAATTCACAGGCGGCGCCTACTGCTACTCGACCCCTCTCTCCTATTTTGAGGGCAAAGACTGACAGACTGTTTTTTCACACAATTTCAATCAAACGCCAGGAGATCAGACTATGCTCAGAATCGAACATTATACCAAGCGCTTCGGCGACACCGTCGCCGTCCACGATCTCTCGCTCCATATTGCGCCGGGTGAGATCTACGGATTCATCGGGCACAACGGCGCCGGTAAGACCACGACCCTCAAGGCGTGTGCCGGAATCCTCGCCCCGGACGAGGGCGAAATTTACATCAACGGTCTTTCGATCCGCGAGAATCCTCTCGCCGTCAAGAAGATCATTGCCTATCTGCCCGACAACCCGGAGCTCTATCCCTTCCTCACCGGTATCAAGTACCTGCAGTTCATCGCGGACGTGTTCGCGATCCCTGCCGACGTCCGGAGCGAGCGGATCGCTACCCTCGCCGAGAAGTTTGAACTCACGGGGGCGCTCGCGCAACAGGTCTCCGGCTACTCGCACGGTATGAAACAGCGTCTTGCGCTGATCGCGGCATTCATGCACGAACCCCGCCTGATCCTCATGGATGAACCGTTCGTCGGGCTCGACCCGCAGGCGTCTCACCTGCTGAAGACCATGATGCGCGAACACTGCGAGCGTGGCGGCGCCATTTTCTTCTCGACGCATGTCCTCGATGTGGCAGAGCGCCTGTGCGACAAGATTGCCATCATCAAGCACGGCGAACTGCTCCGCGCCGGTACGACCGAGGAGGTCAAGGGCGATGAGAGCCTCGAGGACGCCTTCCTCGAACTCGTCGACGAGGGTGCCGGGAGCGAGGGCTGAGCCATGCTGAAAACGCTACTGAAACTGCAATTCGCTCAGTTCTTCTCCTCCCTCGGCAATCGCCGCTCCAAAAAAGGGGCTGACAAGCCGCGCAGCCGCGGCAGTATGATTCTGCTCGGCGTTCTGCTTGCCTACTGCGCTGTCGTCTTTATGGGGATGTCGGGCATGTTCTTCTACAGTCTCGGCTCCCTCGTCGGCGGGACGGAAAACGCATGGCTCTTCTTTGCCGTGCTCGCGACGCTCGTGTTTCTTGTCGACTTCATCTTTACGATTTTCACGGCGAAAAGCCAGCTTTTCGAGGCGAAAGACAACGAATCTCTGCTTTCCCTGCCGATCCGCCCCCGCGATATTCTGCTCTCCCGTATGCTGATGATCGTGCTGACGGACTACCTCTTCGAGGTCATCATCGTCCTGCCCGCGATCGTGGTCTGGTGCATTCTCGGGCACGCGAGCGTCACAGGCATTCTCGCCTTCCTCATCGGCGTTATCTGTATGCCCGGGCTTTCGCTCGCGCTCTCCAGTTTCGTCGGCTGGCTTCTCTATCTTGTCACCTCCCGTATGAAGAACCCGGCGATCGTCTCCACCGTCCTCGGTGCCGGCATCTTCGTCATCTACCTGTTCGGCTGTATGAAACTCGGCGGCGGTGTCACCATGACCGAAGAAATGACGCTGAAACTTGCCGACGGGCTCAGCGGGGCGCTGTTCTTCCCCTTCCGCGCTTTCGGTATCGCGGCGGCGGGCGGCAACTTCGCATGGCTCTTCGTCTATATCGCCTTCATGCTGATCCCCTTCGCGATTCTGGTACGGATCCTCTCGGCGACCTTCCTGTCTCTCGCGACGAGACAGAAAGGCAGTGTCAAGGCCGTCTACCACGCGAAGGCACAACGCGCCGGCTCCCAGCGTTCGGCACTCATCAGAAATGAGTTCCGACGCATCGTCAGCAGTTCCGCCTATATGCTCAACGGCGGTATGGGCATGCTCCTGACACTGGTTCTTGCCATCGGTGTTTTCTTTATCCCGATGTCGGAGTTTGCCGCCGAGGGCATCCCCGTCGATCTCATTGCGGCGGTCGCCGCCGGACTGCTCGCGTTCCTTTCGAGCATGACGCTGTTTACGGCATCGGCGGTGTCCATGGAGGGGCAGAACATTTACCTGCTCCAGTCCCTCCCTCTCCCGGGTCACACCGTCCTTGAAGCGAAACTGATTCCCCATATGGTTCTTTCCGCGCCGCTGACGCTCATCGCGAGCATCACCTGTGCCATCGCGATCCGCCCCACCCCGGGAGCTGTCGTTGCCCTGCTGCTCGTTCCGCAGATTTATAACGCGGCGACGGCGGTCATCGGGCTCTCGATGAACCTCGCGCTCCCGCGCTTCGACTTCACGGATGAGACGCAGGTTCTCAAGCAATCGGGCGCCGTCGGCTTCACCATGCTCATTACCACGGTCGGCGGTATTATGGCGATGGCGCCCGGCATCGTCATCGGCATCCTCACGAGGAATGCCGTGCTCGGCATGGCACTCGCCGCCGTCATTCCGTTTGCCGTCACGATCGTCCTGTACCGGCACATTGTGAAAAACGGCGACGGCATCTTCCAGCGCCTCGGCTAAACCGCCGCATCGACGGCGGAAACGAAATGCCCGTGACGCGGGTCGGCACAATCGGATTCCTATCCATCAATAAACAAATAACCCCGCAAATCAATATCCCCGCCCGGAGCGAGAAACCCGGGCGGGGATATTTTTATGTTTCAATAAGGCCGAAAAGCCTCCATTGATGGTTTCTTTCAGGAAGAGCGTCTCCTGTCGGCGACGGCATACAACGTCGCGTGCCTTCCTACGGTACGAATCACAGGGCGAGTTTCTGATCGCCGTCCTTCACCCAGCCGATACGGCGGAAGAGGAGATCCAGCCCGACGGACACCACGACGGGCACGACAAAGCACAGGAGCACGAGCCCGAGCCAGAAACGCACGTCATGCGTCTCTGCCGCCTGGAACAGCCCGATCGGGCCGACGAGCCCGCAGGTACCCATACCGGCGGAGAGCCCGACACAGCGGAGGCGGAACACGGTCGTGGACAGCGCGCCGGAGATGGCGGACGCGACGGTCGGCGCGATCCAGATGCGCGGATTCTTGCAGATATTCCCCATCTGGAGCATGGAGGTGCCGAGCCCCTGCGCGACGAGCCCGCCCCAGCGGTTCTCACGGAAGGAGGCGGCGGCGAAGCCCACCATCTGACAGCAGCATCCGACACATGCGGCACCCGCGGCGAGATACAGGCTCTCGGGGCGAGAGGACTCCGCGATCATGCCGGCGGCAAAGATCGAGGCGCAGATGGCGGCGGAGGAGATCGGGAGGGTCAGAATCATGCCGACGATGACGGCGACGACCGCCCCCATGAGCAGCGGCACAAACGCCGTCGCGAGCCCGATGAACTCCATCACCCAGTACATGACGAAAGCGACGAGCGGGCAAATGAGGAACGAAGCGAGAAAGCCGGAGAGCAGGACGGTGAGCGGGGTCACGAGGATATCGACCTTTGTCTCCTTGGACACCATCTTCCCGACCTCGGTCGCGATGATGACGACGAAGAACACACCGGCAGGTCCCGCCGCGAATTTCATATCGCCGAGATACGGCACCCCGGCGAAGCGTGCAGGGTCGGACGCAAGCCCCGGGAAGGCGTAGGAATTGGAGAGCGCCCCGACGACGGTCGCCGAGAAGATGACGAGCGGCGAGCCCTTGAGGTTGTACGCAATCGCCGCCCCGATTGCCATGCCGGTCGCCTGCGCGGCGTAGGTCTTGATGACATGCAAAAAGTCGGTCTTGGACGCCGCGCCGAAAATCAGGTCGCCGAGCGTACCGAGAATGGAGCTCATCAGCAGCGTCGCGAAGAGTGCGAGCGCCATGGAGCCCATCGCGTCGATGAAATAGCGTTTCGGGGAAATCTCGATTTGTTTTCGTTTCAAAAAGGCGCGGAACCCGCGTTCGGATGCCGGAGCATTCGTCTGTTCTTCCATGTTGTCTCTCCTCACATATGTTTTTGTCAAAGAATATTATCTGTATTATAACTGCATCGGTTCAATGTGTCAAGAAAACCACGTTTTTTTTGTGCAATCTGCAAAAATGCCGTTTTTGTCTTAAATTGACAGAGCAAAAAAGCGCGCATGGGGCAAGCTAAGGATAAAAGAACAAAAAAACGAACGGGGTGTTGCCTGTTTTTCGGGCGCCGCGCCGTATGGAGGCATTGATGAAAAAGAAACGGTACCGTCTCGTCGCCCTCGTCGCGGCGCTTCTCATCGTCGTTTCCGCACCGACACACACCGGTGCGGCGCAGGTCGTTTTCGCAGACACGAGCGACAAACCCGTCTGGCGCGTGATGACGGACGAGAAACTGATTGCTCTGACCTTCGACGACGGACCGCACCCGCACAACACCGACGCGGTTCTCGCCGTCCTCGCAAAATACGATGTCAAAGCCACCTTTTTTGAGATCGGGCGGAACATTGAGCTCTATCCAGACGTCACGCGACGCGTCGTTGCGGCAGGACACGAAATCGGCAATCACACCTACCATCACCCGCATCTCTCACGGGTGACGGATGAGACGTTGCTCGAAGAGCTCGCCGCCTGCGGGCGAGCGGCGGAGGTGACGGTCGGCACCGTCCCCGTACTGTTCCGCCCCCCGGAGGGCGCCCGCACCGCCGAGCGCGGTAAACTGCTGGGCAACGAGGGCTACCGCCAGATCCTCTGGAGCGTAGATACCAACGACTGGCGCGGGCGCAGCGCCGAAGAAATCTCACGAGTCGTATTGCGTTCGGTCAAGCCCGGCGATATTATCCTTATGCACGACTATGTGGCGCGGCGTTTCCAGGGCGCCGCCGCCCTCGAGACGGTAATCCCCGCCCTGCAAAAAGAGGGTTACCGCTTCGTCACCGTCTCCGAGCTACTCGAGCTCGGCACGCCCCTCTCCCCAAGTTGGTAACCTGAGGCGCGCCTGCGGGCAGGTGAATGATCGCAACCATTAGAAAAAGAGCGCACCGGACGAGCCGGCGCGCTTCTTCCGCGTATTGGGCATGATTCTCGGCGGTATCCCCCGCACCCGCGCGGGGGATACCGCCGGGAGGAGCCTGTCTTTCAGGGCTCCACCGTGATGTCCATCGTCACGGCATGGTCATAGCATTCATACGTGAACGTCTTCGCCTCACCGCTCGCCGCCGCGGCGGCGATCTTCTCTTTCAGTTCTCCCACCGTGTGGGCATTGGGGCAGAACCGCGCGATGTCCTCCTCGCTCCCGAGGACGATGGTATCGCCCACGCGGAAGTCCTTCCCGCACTTCCCCCGGCGTTCGGTAACAGTCATTTTGACTTTCATATTTTTCTCCTTCACCGCCGAAGCGGTTTTACAGTCTGCCGGTCGCGGCACTGCAAGCGGTGTCATGAAACGGCAACACCACTATATTCCTTCCCTACCGTTTTGTCAAGTGCCTGTCCGCCCGGGCGGCAATCCGTCGCAAAACACAAAAGAAACCGCGCCCGCTTTGTGCATTCTGCGGATATCCCGCGGTTTCGGGGGCAAAAGTGGGCGCGGGGGTTGATTTTCTTGCAAAAGTCTGCTATCATATCATCTAATCAACAGCCTATGAGAAAGGGTGGCCGCAAGGCCGAATTGCATATGGAAAGAGTGTATAACTTCTCCGCCGGACCCTCCACCATCGCGGAAGACGTGCTGAAAAAGGCGCAGGAGAGTCTCCTCTGCTACGGAAACAGCGGGATGTCCATCATGGAGATGTCCCACCGTTCTGCCGACTTCGAGGCGGTACGTGCCGGGGCGGAAGCCGCGCTGCGCAAACTGATGAACGTGCCGGACAACTACAAGGTGCTCTTTATGCACGGCGGCGCCACGGCGCAGTTCGCCGCTGTCCCTCTCAACCTGATGACGAAAAACGGCAAAGCGGATTACGTCCTCTCCGGGCAGTTCTCGAAAAAGGCGAGCACCGAAGCCTCCAAATACGGTGACGTCGCGATCGCAGCCTCTTCCGCCGGCGCCAACTTCTCGTTCGTCCCGGCGACGACGCGCGACTCCTTCCGCCCCGACGCCGACTACGTACATATCTGCTTCAATAACACGATTTTCGGGACGAAGTTCCCCTACATTCCCGATACGGGCGATATCCCGCTCGTCGCGGATATGTCCTCCTGCATCGCATCCGAGCCGATCGACGTCTCGAAGTTCGGTGTCATCTACGCCGGCGCGCAGAAGAACTTCGGGATTGCCGGGCTGGGCATCGTCATCATTCGCGAGGATCTCATCGGGCATGAGCGCGATACCACCCCCGCCATTCTCTCCTACCGGCTCGCCGCAGAGAACGACTCCATGTACAACACACCGCCCTGCTGGGCCATCTATATGACCAAACTGGTCTGCGACTGGTTGCTGGATCTCGGCGGGCTCCCCGCCGCGAAGGAGCGCAACGAAGCCAAGGCGTCGCTCCTCTACGACTATCTTGACCACCAGGACTTCTATATTGCGCCGGTGGATCCCGCGTCCCGCTCCATCATGAACGTCGTCTTCCGTACCGGCGATCCCGAACTCGATAAGCTCTTTGTTTCCGAGGCGGCGAAAGCGGGCATGAAGAGTCTCAAGGGGCACAAAGCCGTCGGCGGTATCCGCGCCTCGATCTACAACGCCATGCCGCTCGCCGGGGTGGAGAAACTCGTTGCATTTATGAAGCAGTTCGCGCAGGATCACGCCAACCAGTAAGAAACGTCTCACGGACGGGATTCCGATTTTGCGGATTCCCGTCTTTCTTTTTTGCGCCGTTTGTGCTAGAATAGAAAGTACCGCCGCGCCTGCGCGGCATATCCCGAAAAGGAGACACCTATGGACATTATCAAGACCCTGGCACAGGAACTGAAACTCAAACCCGATCAGGTCGAAAAGACCGTCGCGCTCATCGACGAGGGAAACACGATCCCGTTCATCGCCCGTTACCGCAAGGAAGTGACGGGGAGCCTCGACGATACCACCCTGCGGACGCTCTTCGACCGTCTGACATATCTGCGCAACATGGACAAGCGCCGCGAGGAGATCGCCGCCCTGATCGAAGCGCAGGAGAAGCTCACCCCCGAAATTTCCCTCGCACTCTCGAACGCAACGACGCTCGTCGAGCTCGAGGACATTTACCGCCCCTTCCGCCCGAAGCGCACGACGCGCGCCTCCATCGCGCGCGGCAAAGGGCTCGCGCCCCTCGCCGAGTTGATTCTCGAACAGCGCGACGTCTATGACCCTGCGATCGAAGTCGCGGCGGAATCCTATATAGATGAAGAAAAGGGCGTTGCTTCGGCAGAGGAGGCGCTCGCCGGCGCCGCCGACATCATCGCCGAGGACATCGCAAACGACGCCGAGCACCGCAAGGCGCTCCGCGCGCTCATCATGCGCGAGGGGGTTCTGACCGCGAAGCAGGCGAAAGAAGAGGAATCCGTCTACTCCGACTATTACGACTTCTCCGAGCCGATTCCGCGGCTCAAAGGGCACAGGATCCTCGCCCTGCACCGCGGCGAAACCGAAGAATTCCTGAAAGTCGCCGTCGAGATGGACGAGGACAAAGCGAAAGCCGCCCTCGGCGCCCGTGTCATCACGAACAAGAAGTCGCCCGTGACCGAGCGACTCGTCGACATCGTCGCCGACGCCTATGACCGTCTGCTTTTCCCCTCGCTCGAGCGCGAGATCCGCAACGACCTTTTTGACAACGCCTGCGAGGGCGCGCTCGTCGTCTTCTCGGACAACCTGCGGCATCTGCTCATGGTCGCACCGATCAAGGGCAAGACCGTCCTCGGCTACGACCCCGGCTTCCGTACCGGGTGCAAACTCGCCGTCGTAGATAAGACAGGCAAGGTGCTCGACACCGCCGTCATCTACCCCACCCTGCCACGGCAGGATATCGAGCGTAGCCGCAAGACCGTGCTCGCCCTCATCGACAAGTACAAGGTCGACGTCATCGCAATCGGGAACGGCACCGCCTCCCGTGAGAGCGAGGCGTTCATCGCCGACACGCTGAAGTACGTGACCGACCGCGACGTGCGCTATACCATCGTCAGCGAAGCAGGCGCTTCGGTCTATTCCGCCTCCAAGCTCGGCGCCGAGGAGTTCCCCGACTTCGACGTGACGGAGCGCAGCGCCGTCTCCATCGCCCGCCGCCTGCAGGATCCGCTCGCGGAGCTCGTCAAGATCGAGCCGAGAGCCATCGGCGTCGGACAGTACCAGCATGATATGAAGCAGGCGCGCCTGACCGAGGCGCTCGGCGGCGTCGTCGAGGGCTGTGTCAACAGCGTCGGCGTGGACGTCAACACCGCCTCCTACTCCCTGCTCTCCTACATCGCCGGCATCAACGCGACCGCCGCGAAGAACATCGTGGCATACCGCGAGGCGAACGGCGAGTTCAAGACCCGCGCCGCCATTCTCAAGGTGCCGAAGATCGGCGCGAAAGCCTATGAGCAGTGCGCCGGGTTCCTCCGGATTCCGGGCGGAAACGAAATTCTCGACAACACCGGCGTACACCCCGAATCCTATCCGATCGTCAAAGCCCTGCTCGCGAAATTCAAGTACACCGAAGCCGATGTGCGCGACGGGAACCTGACGCTCCTGCCCTATCAGGTCGAAAAAGCGGGCGTCGAGCGGCTCGCGACGGAGCTGGGGTGCGGCGTGCCGACCCTGACCGACATTCTCTCCGAGCTGCAGAAGCCCGGCAGAGACGTCCGTGACGAAGCCCCTGCCCCCTGCCTGCGGAAGGACGTCATGGACATCAAGGATCTGCAGCCCGAAATGGTCGTCACCGGCACGGTGCGGAACGTCGTGGACTTCGGCGCTTTCGTCGACATCGGCGTTCACCATGACGGTCTGCTCCACATCTCCGAGATGTGCGACCGCTTCATCAAGCACCCCTCCGAGGTGCTCGCCGTCGGCGACGTCATCGAGTGCCGCATCAAGAGCGTCGACCTGAAGAAAAACCGTATTGCCCTCACACGCAAAGGCATGAAATAAACGAAAGCCCCGCGAAACTCTAATCTATTAGAAGATGAGCAGTTTTTTGCGGGGCTTTTATTCACAAATCGGCGAATAATCTGTGCAGAATGTACAATGCAGGCGCGGAAAGTTTGGTTTTTGCGCGTCTTTTCCGCAGGACGGGTTTCTGCTATAATAAACGTGTCAAATAAAAAGCAGGAGGAATATCCCATGGCAGGTCTGTCTCTCAGACATATTTATAAGAAATATCCCGGCGGCGTTACCGCCGTATCCGACTTCTGCCTCGAGGTCGAGGACAAGGAGTTCATCATTTTCGTCGGTCCTTCCGGCTGCGGTAAGTCCACGACCCTCCGTATGATCGCAGGGCTCGAGGAAATCACCGAGGGCGAACTGTACATCGGCGACCGCCTCGTCAACGACGTCGCGCCGAAAGACCGCGATATCGCGATGGTGTTCCAGAACTACGCTCTGTACCCGCACATGTCCGTGTACGACAACATGGCATTCGGTCTGAAGCTCCGTAAAGTGCCGAAGACCGAGATCAAGCGCCGCGTCGAAGAGGCTGCGCGCATCCTCGATATCAGCCACCTGCTCGAAAGAAAGCCGAAGGCTCTGTCCGGCGGTCAGAAACAGCGTGTTGCCCTCGGGCGCGCCATCGTGCGTAACCCGCAGGTCTTCCTGCTTGACGAGCCGCTCTCCAACCTGGACGCGAAACTCCGTGCGAGCATGAGAACCGAGTTGACCAAACTTCACAAGAGCGTCGGCACGACCTTCGTCTACGTTACGCATGACCAGGTCGAGGCTATGACCATGGCGACGCGTATCGTCGTCATGAAAGACGGTCTTATTCAGCAGGTCGATACGCCTCAGAACCTGTATGACCTCCCGGTCAACAAGTTCGTGGCAGGCTTCATCGGCACGCCGCAGATGAACTTCATCGACGCACTCCTCACGAAAGAGGGCGACGACCTGTATCTCAAGGTCGGTAACGCGTCTCTGAAACTCCCGAAGGAAAAGGCGAACAACCCGGCGCTGAAGGAATACATCGGGCAGACCGTCATCATGGGTATCCGCCCCGAGTCCATCTCCGACGATGAGGAAGCCGTCGCACAGAATAAGGACGGCGTCATGGACTGCACCGTGGAAGTCACCGAGCTGATGGGTGCCGAGATCTATCTCTACCTGTCCTTCGAGGGCATCGAACACGCGATCGAGGAAGGCAAGAACGTGATTGCCCGCGTCTCCGCGCGTTCCCTCTCCCGCTCCGGCGACAACATCAAGGTGTCCTTCGATATGTCCCGTGTCCACATTTTCGACAAAGACACGGAGAAGTGCATCTGCCACTAAACCGAATCGATTCTACATAGCAAACCCGCGCCGGGCGATGCCCGGCGCGGGTTTTTTTGATCGTGCGTTTTTCAAAGGGTCTGCCTGACGTTTTTCCGTCGGCACCGGCTTTCGCTTTTTCCGTGAGCGTCAGCCAAGAATCTTCCCGCCGCCGAGAACCGTATCGCCGTCGTAGAAAACGGCTGCCTGCCCCGGGGTGACGGCGCGTTGCGGCTCGTCGAAGAGGAGCGTGACGGTACCGTCCTCCGCGACCGTGAGGGTCGCGTCGCGCTCCGGCTGGCGATAGCGCGTCTTTGCGCGGCAACGGAACCGGGAGCGCGGCGGCGCCCCCTGAATCCAGCGCACGTCGCCGACGCGCGCCTCGCGCGTGTAGAGATCGGTATCCCGCCCGAGGACGACCTCGTTCGTCTCGGGGCAGATTTTCACGACATACAGCGGCTCGCCCGCGGCGATTCCGAGCCCCCGCCGCTGTCCGATGGTATAGTAAATGATTCCGCGGTGGGTGCCGAGCCGGTTCCCCGCCGTATCCACAAAGTCACCCGGCACGGGAGCGCGCCCCGTGTGCGCGACGATGACCTTTGCATAGTCGCCGTCGGGCACGAAGCAGATATCCTGACTGTCCGGCTTGCGCGCGTTGAGGAACCCTTCACGCTCGGCGATCGCCCGCACCTCGGTCTTACGCAGTCCCCCGAGGGGAAAAAGCGTTTTCGCGAGTTGTTCCTGCGTCATGTCGTAGAGGACATAACTCTGGTCTTTGGTATCGTCCAGTGCTTTCTTCAGAAGATACCCGTCCGGCGTCTTTTCAATTCTCGCGTAGTGCCCCGTCACGACGTACCGGCACCCGAGGATCTCGGCGCGGTCGAAAAGGAGCCCGAACTTCATAAAGCGGTTGCAGTCAATGCAGGGGTTGGGTGTTTTCCCGCTCTCGTACTCGCGGATAAAGTTCCCGATGACGCATGTTTCAAACTCGTCGCGGAAATTGAACACATAATGCTGCATACCGAGCCGAAAGGAGACGGCGCGCGCGTCCTCCACGTCATCGAGCGAGCAGCAGGAGTGTTCCCGCGGGATTCCTGCGTCCTCGTTGTCGTACAGTTTCATCGTGCAGCCGACCCCGGCAAGCCCTGCTTCCCGCACCAGATAGGCGGCGACGGAGGAATCCACCCCGCCGCTCATGGCGACCAGTGCGCGGGTCTTACCTGCGGTGGCATTGTCAGCGCCACCCGCGATGTCGGCGGCGCCCACGTCCGTTCTTTTCTCCATACACATGATCGTTCAGTCCGCGAACATGGCGGTCGAGAGATACCGGTCGCCCGTATCCGGCAGGAGGGCGACGACCGTCTTCCCGGCATTCTCGGGGCGGCTCCCGACCTCGACCGCCGCGGCAAGCGCCGCGCCGGAGGAGATCCCGACGAGGAGCCCCTCACGCCGCCCCATCAGACGACCGAAGCGGAAGGCGTCCTCGTTCTCGACCCGGACGACCTCGTCATAGATGGCGGTGTCCAGTACGTCCGGCACGAAGCCCGCGCCGATGCCCTGAATCTTGTGCGGTCCCGCTTTCCCGCCCGAGAGGACGGGAGAGCCCGCGGGCTCGACGGCGACGATCTTCACCGCCGGATTCTGTTCTTTCAGGTATCTGCCGACCCCGGTCACGGTACCGCCCGTACCGACCCCGGCGACGAAAATATCGACTTTTCCGTCCGTGTCGCGCCAGATTTCGGGTCCCGTCGTGCGGTAATGCGCGGCGGGGTTCGCCGGATTGACGAACTGCCCGGCAATGAAAGCGCCCGGCGTCTCATCGGCGAGTTCCTTGGCGCGGGCGATGGCGCCCGCCATGCCGCGTGCCCCCTCGGTCAGCACCAGTTCCGCCCCGAGCGCGCGCAGGATCTGCCGCCGCTCGACCGACATGGTATCGGGCATGACGATGATGAGACGATAGCCGCGCGCGGCGGCGACGGACGCCAGCCCGATGCCGGTGTTCCCGGACGTCGGCTCAATGATCACGCTGTCCTTCGTCAGGAGCCCGCGCGCCTCCGCGTCGTCCAGCATGGCGCGCGCGACACGATCCTTGACCGAACCCGCAGGATTCATACATTCCGTTTTCGCGAGGAGCGTAAACCCGAGCCCCAGCTCCCGCTCGATATGTGTCAGCTCAACCAGCGGTGTATTGCCGATCAGCTCATCGACCGACGAATATATCTTTCCCATCTTCTTGCCCCCATTCTTTGATATAAGCATAGTATATCCGTTCACGATAGTTTATTGTACCCCCCGCGCGCGCGCATTGTCAAGGGGTAGCCGCCACTTTACCGAGTAGCATTTTTCCCTTGCGGTCACGCACGGAATGTGGTAATATAAGAGGAACCGTATAACGATTCCCACGAGAAAACGCGCGGCGCAAAAGGAGAAAACATGAAAGTCATCATTGTCGGATGTGGCAAGATCGGCGCGACACTGACCGCCCGCATGGCAAAAGAAGAGCACGATGTCATCGTCATCGACAACGACCCCGCCGTCCTCAAAGAGATCACGGAACGGCATGACGTCATCGGCTTCTGCGGCAACGCGACGTCTTACGACAGCCTGACGGAGGCGGGGGTCGCCGGGTGCGACCTGTTCATCGCCGTCACGGGCTCCGATGAATTTAATATGCTGAGCTGTTTCGTCGCCCGTAAGATCGGGGCGAAGCACACGGTCGCCCGTGTCCGCAACTCGGAATACAACAACGACGGGTTCCACTATATGATGGAGCAGCTCGAGCTCTCCATGTCCGTCAACCCGGAACTGATGATGGCGCAGGCGATCTTCAATATTCTGAAGCTCCCGTCGGTCGCCAAGGTCGAGACCTTCTCCGACCGGCGGCAGGAGCTCGTCGAGGTCGTGCTGCGGCAGGGCTCTCCGCTCGACGGCATGACGCTGTCCGATATCCGTAAAAAATTCCCCGGGAAGTACCTCGTGGCGGTCATCCGGCACGGCGAAGAAGTCCATATTCCCTCCGGTCATTCCGTCCTGCACGGCGGCGACCATATCGCCCTCATCAGCGCGACGCCGGATATGCACCGCATCCTCAAGATGCTGGGGCTCGTCCAAAAGCAGGTGCGTGACGTCATGGTGCTCGGTGCGAGTACGACGTCTTACTACCTCGCGCGCCTGCTCATCGGTGCCGGCAACTCCGTCAAGATCATCGAGAAGAACCCGGAACGGTGCGAGGAGGTCTGTGAACGGCTCTCCGGCGCGACCGTCATTCAGGGCGACTGTATGCACCAGGATCTGCTCGCCGAAGAGGGGCTCGACAAAATGGACGCCGTAGTCGCCCTCACGGGGCGCGACGAAGAGAATATTCTGATCTCTTTCTACGCCATGTCGCAGGGAGTCGGTAAAGTCGTCTCCAAGGTCAATCAGGACGAACTCGGGGCGCTGTCCGAGAAGCTAGGGCTCGACAGTATCCTGTCGCCGAAAGTCATCATTTCCGACGTCCTCGCACAGTATGCGCGCGCACTCGAAAACTCCGAGGGCAGTAAAGTCGAGACGCTTTACAGCCTGATGAACGGTGCTGCCGAGGCACTGGAATTTAACGTCCTATCCGACTTCCCGTTTGCGAACATTCCGCTCCGCGACCTTACGCTCACGGGCGGCACCCTGCTCGCCGCCATTACGCGCGGCTCCGCCTGTATTATCCCCGGCGGCGATGACGTCATTCTCCCCGGCGACCGCGTCGTGATCGTCGCGGCAGGCATTTCCGTCTACGATCTGGAAGACATCTTCCGGAGAAAGTGAGGCGCCCGTTTGAACCACCGTATGATTTACTTCACGACGGGGTCGGTGCTCATCACCGAGGCGGCGCTCCTGCTCCTGCCGCTCCTCGTCTCGATTATCTATCGTGAGACGTGCGCCTGGGCGTTCCTCATCACGATCGGCATCACACTTGCCGTCGGAGGGCTGATCTGCCTGACCATGCGCCCGAAAGACCGTACGCTGTTCTCGAAAGAGGGGCTCGTCATCGTCGCGCTCGCGTGGATCGCCGTCTCTTTCTTCGGCGCGCTCCCCTTCGTCATCAGCCGCGAAATCCCCGTCTTTATCGACGCGTTCTTCGAGACGGTCAGCGGCTTCACGACGACGGGCGCCACCATTCTCGACAATGTGGAGATCATGAGCCACGGTCTGCTCTTCTGGCGGAGCTTCACTCACTGGATCGGCGGCATGGGCGTGCTCGTCTTCGTCATGGCGGTCACTGTCCGCGTACCGGAGCGTTCCATTCATATCCTCCGCGCCGAGATGCCCGGCCCCATCGTCGACAAACTCGTCCCCCGCGCCCGCACGACGGCGATGATCCTCTATATCATCTATATCGCCATGACCGCGCTGGAGGTGATCTTCCTGCTTGCGGGCGGTATGCCCTTCTTCGACAGCCTTGTCCACTCGTTCGGCACCGCCGGGACGGGCGGCTTCGGCATCCGGAACGGCAGCATCACGTCTTACTCACCCTATCTGCAATGGGTCATCGCGGTCTTTATGTTTCTCTTCGGCATCAACTTCAACCTCTACTACCTCATGCTCCTGCGGAAATTCTCGTCGGCGCTCCGCAGTACCGAACTTTGGGTCTATATCGGCATCATGCTCGGAGCGACCGGGCTCATCTGCTATAACATTTTCTCACTTTGCTCGGGATTTGCCGAAGCACTCCGTCTCTCCTTCTTCCAGGCATCGTCCATTATGACGACGACGGGCTATACGACGGCGAACATCAGCCTATGGCCGACGCTCTCCAAAGCGGTTCTGCTGACACTCATGCTGATCGGCGGGTGTGCGGGCTCGACCGCCGGCGGCTTTAAGGTCTCGCGCGTCGTCATTCTCTTCAAGTCCTTGGTGGGCAGACTCCGGCGCGTCCTGCACCCCCGCACCGTCACGGTCGTCAAAATGGAGGGCAAGCGCATCGACGACGATACGCTCTCGGGCGTTCACTCCTATCTCGCGCTCTGCACACTGTCGACGGTTCTCGTATTCCTTTTGCTCTGTCTGGAAAAAGACAGCGTTTTCACGATCGAGACCAACCTCAGCGCCGCCATCACCTGCTTCAATAATATCGGTCCTCTTTTCAGTCCCACACTTTCGAGTTTCTCCGCCTACTCGGGATTCTCGAAGTTCGTCCTGTCCGTCGCGATGCTCCTCGGACGGCTCGAGATCTATCCGTTGCTGCTCACCTGCCTGCCGTCGACGTGGCTGAAAAAGTAAACCGAATCCGTTCTTTTTTCTGTTTTATATCTTTCTTTTCACGAAGAGGCGCCGTATTTTGCGGCGCCTCTTCGTTTCTTTTTGTCGGCTGTTTTGTTTGAAGCGTTCTCTGCGGGGCACACTAAAGACGCGAACCAATGAATCGCCGAAAAGGAGACACACATGCGAGAAGATACGATCAAACTGCTCCGCGAATGCGACGCGGGCATCAAAATGGGCATATCCGCCATCGAGGACGTGTACGATAAAATCACGCACGAGGATTTCCGCCGCCACATCGAAGACCAGAAGAATTCCCACGCCAAAATGCAGCGCGAAATCCGCGATCAGCTCGATACCTACGGTGACGAGGGCAAGGATCCGAACCCGATGACGAAGGGCATGGCGCACGTCAAGACCGGCATGAAACTGGGCTTTGACTGCACGGATGAAACCATCGCCTCCCTGCTCACCGACGGGTGTCACATGGGCGTCAAGTCGCTCTCCCGTTATCTGAACCAATACCCGAACGCCGACGAGGGTGCGCGGAACGTGGCGCGCCGCCTTATCTCGCTCGAGGATACCATGGAAAAGGAACTGCGCCCCTATCTCTAAAGGCGTGTCCGCATATTTTACACCTCGGACGGATCGTCTGAATAACAGTGCGGAGCCGAAAAATCGCGGCTCCGCACTGCATTTTGCTTTTTATCTCCTTTGACGGCTGTCTCCGACGCGCCGAAACGAGCTCAGATGTCGATCCGGGGCATGGAGGCAAACCCGCGGGCAAGATCCTCGTCCGTCGGGATATCATCGGTCATCTTTCCGTCATTGTACTGCCCGTAGGCGGTCATGTCGAAGTAGCCCGTACCGGTCAGCCCGAAGAGAATGGTCTTCTCCTCGCCCGTCTCACGGCAGAGGAGCGCCTCGTCGATGGCGGCGCGGATGGCATGACTGCTCTCGGGCGCCGGGAGGATCCCCTCGCAGCGGGCGAACCGCTCCGCCGCCTCGAATACCTTGGTCTGCTCGACCGACCGCGCCTCGAGAAGCCCATCGGCGTGCAACTGCGAGAGGACGGTATTCATGCCGTGATAGCGGAGCCCCCCGGCATGATTCGGCGCCGGCATAAAGCCGCTCCCGAGCGTGTACATCTTGGCGAGCGGGCAGACCATGCCCGTGTCGCAATAGTCATAAGCAAATTTGCCGCGTGTCAGGCTCGGGCAGGACGCCGGCTCGACGGCGATGAAACGGTAGTTCGCCTCACCGCGCAACTGCTCACCGACAAACGGTGAAATCAGCCCGCCGAGGTTAGAGCCGCCGCCCGCACAGCCGATGATGATATCCGGCTTTACACCGTACTTGTCGAGGGCGGTCTTGCACTCCAGCCCGATGATGCTCTGATGCAGGAGCACCTGATTCAGCACACTGCCGAGCACATAGCGGTAGCCCTCATGGGTCGTCGCCGCCTCGACCGCCTCCGAAATGGCACAGCCGAGAGAGCCGCCCGTGCCGGGAAATTCCTCGAGGATTTTGCGTCCGACGGCGGTGGTCATGGAGGGTGAGGGCGTAACGTCTGCGCCGTAGGTGCGCATGACCTCGCGGCGGAAAGGCTTCTGTTCATAACTCACCTTGACCATAAAAACCTTGCAGTCCAGCCCCAGATACGCGCACGCCATGGAGAGCGCCGTCCCCCACTGACCCGCGCCCGTCTCGGTCGTCACGCCGCGGAGCCCCTGCTTCTTCGCGTAGTATGCCTGCGCGATGGCGGAATTTAACTTATGACTGCCGGAGGTGTTGTTCCCCTCGAATTTATAGTAAATCTTCGCAGGGGTGCCGAGTTCCTTTTCGAGGCAATAGGCGCGCACGAGCGGCGAGGGACGGTACATCTTATAGAAATTGCGGATTTCCTCCGGAATCGGGAAATACTCCGTCGTGTCATCGAGTTCCTGCGCGATGAGTTCGTCGCAAAAGACGGGGCGCAGGTCGTCCGCCGTCATCGGGCGGAGGGTCGCCGGGTTCAGGAGCGGCGCCGGCTTCACTTTCATTGCGGAGCGCACGTTGTACCATGCGCGCGGCATCTCCGATTCTTCCAGATAGATTTTGTAAGGGATTTCGCTCATGGTATGTCTTCCTTTCCCGTGCGATCGCACGCTTTGAAAAATATAAAACCCCGACAGCGAAAAACGCTGTCGGGGCAGATAAAACTCTGCGGTGCCACCCAACTTGCCGTCTCGGGGGACGGCCACTCACGACGTACCAACATACGTCCTGCCCGGTAACGGAGGCAAGCCCGTCGGTGCCTACCCGCATGACGCGCTCGGCATCGCCCTCAAAAGTCCATTCACGATACGCTCTTGACCGCGATTCCACCATCCGCGGCTCTCTTGGCAAAAGGAATGTATCGCTACTCCTCTTTCTCATCGGTTTATGATTGTTCTTATTATACGCACCCGGGGCGCATTTGTCAACCCCCGCGCGGATTTTTTTGTGCGGCGGCGGTGAAAAACGCCTCATTCCCGTTTGTCCCGACCCGCGGGAGCGCCGTTGCCGAGACCGAGCGGAGCGAGACGCAATCGGAGAACGCATTCTCTCCGACGACGCGGAGACGAACCGCCGTGACCGAGCGGAGCGATCGACAGCCGAGAAATGCTCCCTCCCCGATTTTCGTCACCCCGGGCGGGAGCGCGACGTCGGTGAGCCCCGCACAGCCGAAAAAGGCGAGCGGCGGCACCGTTGTCAGCCCACAGGGCAAGCCTACGCGCGCGAGCGCCTCGCAGGCGCCGAACGCCTCCGCGCCGATCTCCGTCACGCGGGGCGGCAGGTCGAGTGAGCGCAGATGTTTCGCCCGATAGAAAGCCCCCTGCCCAATCCGTGTGAGGCTCCCCGGGAGTCCGACCTCGCGTAGCATGGTTGCCTCGGAAAAGGCGCCGTCGGCAAGAGAGTGAACCCCCGGCGGTACGGTGTAGGCGAACGCGTCCCGCCCCGGCGGGTATCGCACAAGCTGCCCGCAGCGGTCGAACAGCACACCCTCCCGCTCGTAAAACATACGGTTCTTTGGCGACACCGACACCCGCCGGAGGCTGCGGCACCCGCGAAATGTCATATCTCCGATGTCCGTGAGTGCCTCGGGGAGCGAGAGGAACCCGAGCGTCGCACAGCCGTCGAACGCCGCCGCACCAATACGGCGGACGGTCGGCGGGAGCCACACCTCCGCAAGAGCCGTGCAGGAAAAGAACGCGTGCGCCCCGATGTCCGTGACCCCGCCGAAAGATGCGACCTCGCGGAGCGACGTACAGCCCGCAAACCCCCACGCCCCGATCACGCGGAGCGACGCGGGCAGCGTCAGGCGCGTCATCAGGCGCGCCCCCCAGAACGCCCGCTCCCCGATCTCCGTCACGCCGGTCGGCACGATGACGTTGCTCTCATAGCCGCGATACGATACCAGCCGCCCCTCGGGCGTGACGTCAAAACTGCTTTTGACCGTTTGCATCTCTCTTTCCTCCTACGCTCTCAGCATAGCAGAAAAACAGCCCTATAAAACGTACTTTTTGTTACTTCCCGGCGGCTATTCGATACGGCGCCGCACTTGACCCGAGGCATCATACGACGGGGAGAAGCCATTGTTTTCGGCTTCTCCCCGTTTTTGTTACAGTTTTATCGGCTTTCCCCGTCAGAGCGTGACCGTCGTACCGCTCTTGCCGCGCACGGCGTCGAGGGCATGGTCGAGTGAGGCAATCACGGCGCGGCGCCCCGCGCCCCCGCGTGCAAAAGCGACTGCCGCCTCCACTTTCGGGAGCATGGAACCGGGGGCAAATTCCCCCGCCGCGATGTGCGCCGTCGCCTCCGCGACCGTCATGTGCGAGAGTTCCCTCTCGTCGGATCTGCCGTAGCCGATGCAGACGTGTTCCACCGCCGTGAGGATCAGAAGGCACTCCGCCCCGACCACCTCGGCGAGTTTCGCGGATGCGAAATCCTTGTCGATGACCGCCTCCACGCCCGTGAGGCTCCCGCCCCGACCGCGCACGACGGGAATGCCCCCACCGCCGCAGGCGATGACGACAAACTCCTTTTCGAGCAGGGCGCGGATCGCCTGATCCTCGATGATCTCCTGCGGCTTCGGCGACGGCACCACCTGCCGCCAGCCGCGTCCCGCGTCCTCGCGCATGAGGAGCCCCGGCGTCTCTTCCATCATGCGACGGGCGGTCTCCTCGTCATAGAATGCCCCGATCGGTTTCGTCGGGTTCCCGAAGGCGGGGTCGTCCGGGGAGACCGTCACCTGCGTCAGCACCGTCGCCACCTGCCACGGCAGTCGCCGCTCGGCGAGCGCCTGTTTCAGACCCGCTTCAAGTTGATACCCGATATAGCCCTGGCTCATCGCCGTGCAGATCTCGAGCGGCATTTTGGCGACGCCGCCCTTGCCGTCCGCGCTCGCGCGGTCAAAGGCGAGCCGGATCATGCCGACCTGCGGGCCGTTCCCGTGGCTGACGACGATCTCGTTTCCCTCTTCGATCAGGCGCACGAGCGACGCCGCGGCAACGCGGACACGCTCTGCCTGTTCCTGTGGGTTGTTCCCGAGGGCGTTCCCCCCGAGCGCCACTACGATCCGTGCCATCTCAGCGTCCTCCCTCGGGGTCGGGCACCTGCTGGGTGATACAGTGGATATTCCCGCCGCCGAATGCGACTTCACGCGTCATGACACCGACCACCTTCCGATCGGGGAACATCGCCTGCACCTGCTCGCGGGCGAGCGCGTCGTTCTCGTCGCCGTACTGCGGCAGAATGACCGCCCCATTGACGATGAGGAAGTTCATATAGGAGGCGATGCTGACTTCCCCATTCTTGCGCGGGATGCTCCCCTCGGCGTAGTCGATGGTTTCCGCGCCCTCAAGCAGGCACGGCTTTTTGGTCAGACACAGCTTGTGCACCTTCAGGCGCCGCCCCTTGGCGTCCGTCGCCTCCGAGAGCGTACGGTATGCCGCCTGTGCCGCCTCATAGAACGGATTCTCTTTGTCCTCCGTCCAAATGCAGGCGACCTCCCCGGGGCGCACAAAGCAAGCCACGTCGTCGATATGCCCGTTTGTCTCGTCGGGGTCGATGCCGTCTTTCAGCCAGATGACCTTTTCGCACCCGAGGTAATCGAGGAGCATTTTTTCGATCTCTTCTTGATTCATATCGGGATTGCGCCCGGGCGAGAGCAGGCACATCTCCGTCGTCATGACAGTCCCCTCCCCGTCCACATGGATGGAGCCGCCCTCGAGGACAAAGCCCTCGGTGCGATAGGAGTCCACCCCTTCGATCTCGCAGATCTTCTGCGCGATCTGGTCGTCATACGCCCAGGGGAAATACAACCCGTCGTAAAGACCACCCCATGCGTTGAACGTCCAGTCCACGGCGCGGAGACCGCCGTGGTCATTGATGAGGAACGTCGGACCGCAGTCACGCACCCACGCATCGTCGCTCTGCAATTCCACGACGCGCACCTCGGGCGGGAGCTTGGCGCGGGCGTTCTGATACTGGGCGGGTGAGACGCCCACCGTCACGCGCTCAAACGGCAGAATGGCGCGCGCGACGTTGGCGAACGCTTCCTGCGCGGGCTTGGCGCCCTGCCGCCAGTTGTCCGGGCGCTCGGGCCAGAGCATCCAGACACCCGCCTGTTTTTCGTATTCCGCCGGCATACGGTAGCCGTCCTGTTTCGGCGTTGAGCCGATGATTCGTTTTGCCATCATGATTCCTTTCAGTCTGTCTCTTTGGCAGACGCACGACCGGCGCGGAGCCGGATGAGAATTTCACCGATCACGACAGCCAATATCGAGCCGATCGTAATGGGGAGGAACGACGCGAGCGTCTCCCGATCAAAGGAGAGCGGGATCGCGGTAAAAAACACCGAGAGAATGGTCAGCACCATCGGCACATACGCAATCCATGCGGCGGTCTTTTGCCCGCCGGGGACGCGGAACGGGCGCTCACGCTCGGGGTCGGTCTTCCGCAGGCGCAGGAACGCCGGGAAAACGGGGATATACGAGAGCAGGAGCATCACGAGATTGAGGGCGAAGAAGCTCCAGAAGAGAGAGGACTCGGGCGCGAGTACCTCCATCAGCACCCCGGCGAGACACACGACGCTCGCCACGATGCCGGAGGTCAGCGCGGCACCGATCGGCATCCCGTTCTTCTCCCAGCGGAGCGAGAACGCGCGCGGCATATCGCCGCGGTCGGCGGCGTAGGCGGCGATCGAATTGACGCCCATCGACCAGGAGATCATGTTCCCGAACAGCGTGATGAGGAAGAGGAACGCCACCAGACCGACGAGGAACCCGCCGGTACGCCCCGTGATGAGCGACACCGCGTCGATGAGCCCCGTATCCGTGTTAATCCTGTCGGTCGGTACGGCGGCACCGATGCCGAACGCGGAGAAGAGATAGATGACCGCAATGGCGATACCGCCGGCGACGATTGCCTGCGGGATCTGCCGTTTCGGTTTCGTCATGTTGTCGGCGTAGGTGCAGACCACCTCGAAGCCGAGGAAGTTAAAGATAATGACCGAGATATAGGAAAGACTCGCGGGACGGAAGGACGGCAGATAGGTCACAAAGCCCCCGGCGTTCGCAAAGCCGTGGCGGGTGACGTACCACACGCCGAGCCCGCCGACGGCGAACGCGAGCACGACCTTGACGGCGGCGCTGAGGTTCAGGATCCAGATACTGTCGCAGACCGGGAAGAACGCGACGATCGTCACGATCCAGATGAACGCGAGTTCAATCGTGAGCGAGACAAAAGGCGACGGGTTCCACCCGAACATCGTGCCGAGCAGGCGCGGACAGATGACGGCGAGCGACGCCATCCAGAGCGGGAAGTTGATCCAATAGTACCATGCGACGCGCGCGCCCCACTTGGTCGTGGGATAGGCGGTATTCACCCAGTCGTAAAGCCCGCCGTCCCCGACGTAGGTCGTACCGAGCTCCGCCGCGATCATGCCGTACGGCAAAAGGAACAGGAGCATCATAAAAATCCACCAGAAATACTGGCTGTTCCCGATGGACGCGACGGGTGCCGCCGCCTCCACTACAAAGACCACGCAGATGACCGACAGAATCACCGACGCGAGATGAAACTTTTTTGTTTTGTTTTCCATCGTCTATTTCCTCCGGGCGGTGCCGGTTTCCCCGGCACCACCCCGTTTGTTATTCGGATTTTTTCTTCTTGTCGATGCGCGCTTCCATGAAGGCGTCGAGCTCTTCCTTGGCGGCGGCGAGGACGACACCGCTCGGTTTCTTGCGGTCGTGCGTCAGGTAGACGAGGAGCCCGCGCATCGCGGTCAGGCGGTTGCCCGCCTCCTCCCAACAGAGCGACGCATCGGAGTCCAGCACCTCGTCGGTGACGTCCTCCCCACGGGTCGCGGGCAGACAGTGCATGAACTTGCACCCGATATTTCCGAGTTCCATCAGTTCGCGGTTGACCTGATAGTCGTGGAACACGCGCACGCGCTCTTCTTTCGGCATCTCGTTCTCGTACAGCCCGTACCACACGTCGGTGTAGATGAAGTCGGCGCCGCGCACGCTGTCCCGCTTGTCCGTGACCTCAAAGGTACCGCCCGAGACGCGGCAGTTCTCCTCCATAATGCGCTTGTGCTCCTCGCCGAGCTGATGCCCGCGGGGACCGTAATGGACGAAGTGCATGCCGAGCTTGGTCGTGAGGAATCCGAGCGACGCGCAGACCTGCGTACCGTCGCCGACGAACACCACCTTACAGTCCTCGAGGCGCTTGCCGCGCGGCAGATTCTCGAGAATGGTGCAGAGGTCGCCGATCTCCTGCGTCGGATGGTTGTAGTCCGACATTCCGTTCAGCACCGGCACCGAGCACGCCTCGGCGAGTTCGACGACGGTCTTGTGCTCAATGACGCGCGCCATGACAATATCCACAAGGTAAGAAAGAACTCTGCCCGTGTCCCCGATCGTCTCATGCCCGCCGAGCTGGATCATGCCGGGGCCGAGATACTGGGCGTGCCCGCCCATCTGGCTCATGGCGGTCTCGAAGGAGACGCGGGTACGCGTCGACGACTGCTGGAAGATCATCGCCAGCGTCATGTCTTTCATAAACTGCGGGTAATACCCCGCGCGGATCGACCGCTTAATAGCGAGCGACAACTCCGCAATATCGAGAATTTCTTCTTTGGTAAAATCATTGGTATCAATAAAATCCCGTTTCATGTTTCTCCACGCTTTCCGTTGTATTGATGATTTTATCTTGCGAGGAAACGGCTTTTTTTATGCAAAAGAAAACGCGCCCTTTACAGGCGCGCGATTTTATAGTAAGATGAAAGGGATTTCACCGAGAGATTTGCCGCGGTGCACATGGTTCCCCGCACGGCACTCGGATTTTCGGCGCCGGCGCGGCGCGGTCAGGAGCTTCATTTTGAAAAATATTGTGTTAATCGGTATGCCCTCCGCCGGGAAAAGTACGGTGGGCGTGCTGCTCGCGAAAAAATGCGTCATGAATTTCATCGACACCGACCTGCTCATTCAGAAAGAGGGGGGCGCGAGCCTTGAGGCACTCATCGACCGCGAGGGCGAGGACGCGTTTCTCGCTCGCGAGGGGGCGCTGCTCGCACGCGTCGAGGCAGAGAACGCCGTCATCGCCACGGGCGGGAGCGCCGTTTACTCCGCCGAGGGCATGCGGCACCTCGCGTCGATCGGCACCGTCCTCTACCTGAAAGTCAGCGAGGAGGAAGTCACAGCTCGCGTCGGCGACCTCCACCGCCGCGGCGTCATTCTCCACGGCTGTTCCGACATCCGGGCGCTCTACCGGGAACGCACGCGTCTCTACGAGCAGTGGGCGGACGCCACCGCCGACCTCACGGGGCTGGACACCGCCGGGGCGCTGGGCGCCATGCTCGCGGCGCTCGGGCTGTAACGCACCTCCCCGGCGTCCCCACGATTCGCACCTCGTTTTTTCGCTTTCCCACTTTTTCGCGTCCCCACTTTTTCGCCCCCGTCACGGCGGAGTTCCCTCTCCCGTGTTTCGCCGCACCCCTCAAATATGACAAGGCGGAGCCGTTATTTTGCGGCTCCGCCTTGCTTTTTGATTTGCTTTTTGATTTGCTTTTTGATTTGCTTTTTGATTTGTTTCTGAGCGGGAACTCCCCGGCTCCGGGTCAGAGCCGCGCGAGTGTCTCCATGACGTAGTTGCCGAAGGCTTCACAGGTAGCACCCGTGTCCCGCCCGGTGATGGTCAGACGCCGCTCCTCAAAGCAGCAGATGTCGAGCGCGCGCTCGAGGCGGTCGGCTTTCTCCTGTTTTCCGATGTGCGAGAGCAGCATGACGCAGGCACGGAGCATCGAGCAGGGGTCGGCGTACTTCCCGCGCCCCTCTGCGACCATGCGGGGTGCCGAGCCGTGGATCGCCTCGAACATGGCGTATTTTTTGCCGATATTGGCACAGCCCGCCGTGCCGACGCCGCCCTGGAACTCCGCCGCCTCATCGGAGATGATATCGCCGTAGAGGTTCGGGAGCAGGAGCACCTGGAAGTCACGGCGGCGTTTCTCGTCGACGAGCTTCGCCGTCATGATGTCGGCATACCATTCGTCGGTGGTGATCTCGGGATAAAGCGCCGCCACGCGGTGGCAGTCCTCGAGGAAGTTGCCGTCCGTCGTCTTGACGATATTCGCCTTGGTGACGAGCGAAACGCGCGTGAAGCCGTTCCGCCGCGCGTAATCGTAAGCGATGCGAGCAATACGCTCGGAGCCTTGTTTCGTCGTCACGACAAAGTCCATCGCGAGGTCGTCCGTCACGTTGAAGCCGCTGTTCCCGACGGCGTAACCGCCCTCCGTGTTCTCGCGGAAGATCGTCCAGTGAATGCCCTCGGCGGGCACCTTCACGGGGCGGATATTGGCGAACAGGTCGAGGGCTTTGCGCATCGCGACGTTGGCGCTCTCGATGTTCGGCATGCCGCTGCCCTTCTGCGGCGTGGTGGTCGGACCCTTGAGAATCACCTGGCAGGATTTCAGTTGTGCCATCACGTCGTCGGGGATCGCCTGCATCGCCTCGATGCGATGCTCGAGTGTCAGCCCGTCGATCGGTACAAACTCGACCTTCCCCGCCGCCACCTCGTCCGAGAGAATCGCGCGCAGGACGCGCTCCGCCTCGCGGGTAATGACGGGTCCGATGCCGTCACCGCCGCACACACCGATGCGGAGCTTTTCGAGCGACCCGTAATCAATAAAGTCCCCCTGCGCCTTCATCTCCTCGACGCGGCGGAGCTGCCCCTCCATGATGCGCCGGAATTTCTCGCAGGCAATATCCAGTTCTTTTGTATAGTCCATGCGTCAAAGGTTCCTCTCTTTCGTCAAATTGAGAAGCCCGCCGGCGAGCAGGATCTCCCGCTCTCTTGCCGTAAAGTCGAGCCGCAGAGGGATCTCCGCCCCCGTAGTGTCATCATACAGCGTGACCGTCTCTCCCTCCGCAATCGCCCGGCGGAAACCGGGGAGCCGCAGGGCGTCGCCCTCGGCGAGCCGATCGGCATCTGCCGGGTCGATAAACGTCAGCGGCACGATGCCGAAATTGATGAGGTTCGCCTTGTGGATTCTCGCAAAACTTTTGGCAATCACCGCACGGATCCCGAGATAAAGCGGCACGAGCGCGGCGTGCTCCCGCGAGGAGCCCTGCCCGTAGTTGGCACCGCCGACGATGATTCCCTCCCCCGCACGCTTTGCGCGCTCCGGGAACGTGGGGTCACACACCGTAAAGCAATACTCGGAGAGTTTCGGGACATTGGATCGGTACGGCAAAATTTTCGCCCCCGCCGGCATAATGTGATCGGTCGTGATGTTGTCGCCGACCTTCAGGATCAACGGCGCCGCCAGCGTCTCCGCCGGGGCGACCCCGACGGGGATCGGCTTAATGTTCGGTCCGCGCAAAACCTCGACAGAGGGCGCCTCCTCGGGCGATGCCGGAGGGAGGATCATATTGTCGTCAAGATCGAACGTCTGCGGCAGCGTCACTCGCGGAGGGGCACCGCAGGTCGTCGGGTCGCAGAATACGCCCGCGACGGCGCTCACCGCCGCAACCTCCGGGGAGACGAGATACACCTGCGCGTCCTTCGTCCCGCTCCGCGCCTCGAAGTTGCGATTGAACGTCCGCAGGGAGATGCCCCCCGAGTTCGGAGAGAAGCCCATGCCGATGCAGGGACCGCAGGCGCATTCGAGAATGCGGGCGCCCGCCGCGATCAGATCGGTCAGCGCCCCTGTCTGTGCCAGCATGGCGTAGACCTGACGGGAACCGGGCGAAACGGAAAGGGAGACATTCGGCGCGACGGTCTTGCCCCGCAGAATCGCGGCGACCGTCAGCATATCCTGCATCGAGGAGTTGGTGCAGGAGCCGATACATACCTGGTCGACCGGCATCCCCGCAAGCTCGGAGACGGGGCGGACGTTGTCGGGGCTGTGCGGGCAAGCGGCGAGAGGCACCAATGCCGAGAGATCGATCGTGAGCGTCTCGTCATAAGCGGCATCCGCGTCGGGTCGAATCTCGCGCCATGCATTCTCACGTCCCTCGCGTGCGAGGAACTCCCGCGTCCTTTCGTCGGAGGGGAACAGCGAGGTCGTCGCGCCGAGCTCCGCCCCCATATTGGTGACGGTCGCGCGCTGGGGGACGGAGAGCGTCTCCACCCCATCGCCATAGTATTCGAGGACGGCGCCGACGCCGCCCTTAACGCCGAGGCGGCGCAGCACCTCGAGAATGATGTCCTTGGCGCTGACCCACGGAGCGAGCCGCCCCGTCAGACGAACGCCGATGATGCGCGGCATGGTGATATAGTAGGTACCGCCACCCATCGCCACGGCGACGTCCAGCCCGCCGGCGCCCATCCCCATCATGCAGAGCCCGCCGGCAGTCGGCGTATGACTGTCGGAGCCGATGAGCGTCTTTCCCGGCACGCCGAAGCGCTCAAGATGCACCTGATGGCAGATGCCGTTCCCCGGGCGGGAGAATCGGATGCCGTGCCGCGCGGCGACCGTGCGTATGTATCGGTGATCGTCGGCGTTCTCGAACCCCGCCTGCAAAGTGTTATGGTCGACATAAGCGACCGAGAGCTCGGTCTTCACCTGCTCGATGCCCATGGCTTCCAGCTGCAGGTACGCCATGGTGCCGGTCGCGTCCTGCGTCAGCGTCTGGTCGATCCGGAGCCCGATTTCCTCCCCCGGGCGCATCGTGCCCGAGACAAGATGATCCCTGATGATCTTCTGTGCGAGTGTCAGTCCCATTGTTTATCCTTTCGGTCTTGTGAAATGTCCGGCGGTCAGCTCCTCGATGAGCGTCTCGAGTTCCTCCGTGCTCATGACGGTCGTTCTGCCGTCCGCATACAGTCGGTCAATGATTTCTTTTGCCTCCTCCACCAGCGGCGATTGCTTCGTGACCATATGGTCGCCCGTCAGATTGTAGTGGTTGTTAATCCAGAAAGCAATCCCCGCGAGCCCGGAGGTCGCGCTGACCGAGACGTTCGCCGGACGGTTGAGGATCGCCTCGGTGTCGAAAATGTTATAGATCTCCGCGTCCTTCATCATGCCGTCGGCATGGATCCCGGCACGTGTGACATTGAAGTTCTCACCGACGAACGGGGTCATCGGCGGCACGTTATAGTGCAGTTCCTTCTCGTAGTATTCCGCGATCTCGGTGATGACCTCGGGGTGCATACCGTCAAGGGAGCCGCGGAGGGAGGCATATTCCATGACCATCGCCTCGAGCGGAATATTCCCCGTCCGCTCCCCGATCCCGAGGAGCGAGCAGTTGACGGCGGAGGCACCGTACAGCCACGCCGCACCCGCGTTGGACACCGCCTTATA
Organism: bacterium; assembly: GCA_004558975.1. GTDB lineage: Bacteria > Bacillota > Clostridia > Oscillospirales > CAG-272 > UBA1740. The sequence goes on along the minus strand of SFZB01000003.1, from coordinate 3,839 downwards.
GAAGTCGTTGTGCCCGTGCCACTCGAGCAGCTCGGAGGGCACCTGCGCGTAGTGATGCAGACCGTAGACAATGCCGGGCACGCTGCGCGGGAGCGCAACGCCGCTGTAATTCACGCCGAGCCCCATGGTATCGCACATACGGATCTTGACGGGGATTCCCGCCTGCTCCGAAAGCTCCGTCAGGGCGTTGACGAACGGCACGACAAAACCGTAAAAGTCTGCGCGTGTAATATCCTCCAGGTGGCATCTCGGACGCAGACCCGCGTCGAGCGCCTCGCCCACGATCTTCAGATAATGTTGCATAGCCTGGGAACGCGTCATACCTAGTTTCTTGAAGATGTGATAATCCGAGCAGGAGACGAGAATCCCCGTCTCTTCGATACCGATATCCCGCACGAGTTCAAAATCGCGCTTGTTCGCGCGGATCCACGTCGTAATCTCCGGGAAACGGAGCCCGAGCTCCTGACAGCGGCGTACCGCCTCACGGTCTTTCTCGCTGTACACGAAAAACTCGCTCTGCCGGATAATGCCGTTTTCCCCGCCCAGCTTCGAGAGCAGGGAGAACAGATGCACGATCTGGTCGACCGTATACGGCGCACGCGACTGCTGACCGTCACGGAAGGTCGTGTCGGTCAGCCAAATGTGTTTCGGCATCTGGATCGGCACGTGGCGATGGTTGAAAGGAATCTTCGGCACCTCCGAGAACGGATAGATCTCGCGGTACAGATTCGGGTCCGGCACGTCCTGCAGAGAATACCGATACTGGGAAATTTCCAGCAGATTCGATTGTTCGTTTTTGTAGAGCATGGGGTGTTCTCCCGTCGATAAAATATACATAAGTATATCATATTCGGCGTGACGCGTCAATAGAAGAAACGCCTATTATGCAAGTTTAATTGCCTATTGATTCATAATAGTCATTCCCCGGCGCCGAGCGGTGCCTTGATTTTGGCGAGTTGTCCGTCCTGTGGCGGATTTTTTGTCGTTAGTTCTTGCAAAGCCTTTCGACACCCCCGCAAGGACGAGAAATCAAAAAGCGCCGCCCGCCGGGCGGCGCTTTTGGTTCGGGATAGGGGCGACGGCATCATGGGTTCCTTGTGCCGTCGGGTGCGCGGGGGTACTCCGTGCTAAAAGATCAATAATTCTCCTCGCGCACTTCAAAGAAACTCTGCGGGTGCGCGCAGACGGGGCAGATCTCGGGCGCCTTGGTACCGACGACGATATGACCGCAGTTGCGGCACTCCCACACCTTGACCTCACTCTTTTTGAACACTTCCTGCGCCTCCACATTGTGGAGCAGGGCACGGTAGCGCTCCTCGTGCGCTTTCTCAATCGCGCCGACCATACGGAAGCGGGCGGCGAGTGCCTTGAAACCCTCCTCCTCCGCCTCACGGGCGAACTGCTCGTACATATCCGTCCATTCGTAGTTTTCCCCGGCGGCGGCAGCCTCCAGATTAGCGGCGGTATCACCGATGCCGCCGAGCTCGCGGAACCACAGCTTGGCGTGTTCTTTTTCGTTCTCCGCCGTTTTCAGAAAAATGGCGGCGATCTGCTCGTATCCCTCGCGCTTCGCGACGGACGCGAAATAGGTGTACTTATTGCGGGCTTGGCTCTCACCGGCGAAAGCCGCCCAGAGGTTCTTTTCGGTTTTGGTTCCCTTAAGTTCCATGGAATTTCTGCTCCTTTCAAGTAAGAGCCGCTTGATGGCGACATCCCGCCGCACGGCTCCCGTTTATCTCCATTATACAGCACTTTTCTGCTTTGTCAAGCACCGTTCCGTTAACAAATCGGTCGAATAAAAGCAGTTCTGTCTCACGGCTCGGGGACACACGTTCCCCCGTCCGGCGGCAAAGCGATGAAAACACCTGACATCAGTTTTTCCCGATGCAATCACGCGCCAGGCACCCGAGAAAATTCGCGGCGGTGTACAGGATTGATTTCCCGACGCGATCCCCCGTCACTCCCTCCCGCACGACACCGTCCGTCCCGACCATGATCGTGTACGGCGCGGGGTGGACGATGAGGATCCGTTCCCCGTCCGCCGGGAAGTCGAGGGAGGTACTGTGATAATAACAAAGCAGAGGGCGTTTGAACAACCGGAATACGTACTCATGAATGCAGTCATTTCCGGTGATGAGCATACGGTTTCCCCGCCGGACGGCGCCGGCGACGCAACAGGCATATCGTTTCCCGCCGGCGACAACCGAAAATGTGCCGCACCGTTTCCCGGGAAAGACGGAACCATACAGATGCGAAAAGCCGGAGCAGGTGTAGCCCGCCTCGCGGCAGACCGCCAGAACATCTTTTTTAAAACGCCTGACGGCGCGGAGCGCCCGGAGATACCGATGTGCCAGAAGCAAAAGAAACAGCCCTGCGAACACCGCCGCAACTTGCCAAGAGAGGAATCCGGCGAGGGTATAGAGCAGACCGAAAACCGCGAATACGACCATAGGACCGGCAAGACACAGAAAAGTATACCCGAGCGAAACGAAAAACGCATATAACAGCAGGCGCCGCCACCCGGGCGCCATCGCCCGCTTCCCTCCGACGGATCCCTGCTTCATAGCGGCCGCCCTCGCGTCCAGACGCCAGTTCGCCTCGGCGCTGATATGTGCGGAGAGGTTAAGCGCCGTGCCGATCAACGACACAAGTGCGCCGATGAGCAACCGGCTGAGGACCCGCGGTAACGGCAGGTACGTCTCTGCGAGGGCGCCAAGTCCCGCCCAGCCGGCACCGGTCGGCAACCCCATGATCATGGCAACCAACACCACGGTTTCACAGAGGAACGCCGGTGATTTTACCGTCGCACGCGCGGCGTCCCGCCAACAGGGTTTGACAGCGATGTCCGCGCCCTCCGAAAAAGCCTTATAACGCTCGGTATCATTCAGCGCGAACTGACGCAGACAGGAGTACAGGGCGAAAAAGGAGAGCACGGTACTCCCGATCCATAGCACGAGTGTGGTGCCCCACGAGAGCATCGCGCGGAACTGCGGGAGAAGCCCTCTTTCAAGGAGCGCCGCCATCAGGACGGACAGCCCGATAAACCACCCGTAGAGCAGCACGGTCCTGCCGACGCGCCAAAAGAAACGTTTATATGTCATGCGGTGTGTCTCCCCTCAAACGCCTTTCGTTCAAAATACTATGATACTTCCGCCTCACAAAGCACTCTCCGGCGTGCAACCGCTAAAAAACGGTCTAACGACCGAAGGATCATCAACGTCAACGGAACACCCGGGGGCTACCGTGCCCCGTGCATGGCAAGGCATACCGGGTCATGCCCGGACAGCCCGTGAGGGCAAAAAAGCACCGGGCAAGCCCGGTGCTTTCGTGACGGAATTACTTCTTTTCCGTATCGCCACCGACTTTGACAAGCCGGACGATCGCGGTCTCCGCGCCGTCACCGCGGCGGGGGCCCATCTTATAGACCTGCGTGTAGCCGCCGTTGACGTTGGCATACGCAGGAGCAATCGTGTCGAACAGTTTCTTCGCGACGCTCTCCTTGGTGATGAAAGCGAGCGCGGCACGGTAAGCGGCGAGAGAGCCGTCTTTGCCGAGCGTAATCATTTTGTCAGCGAGTGCGCTGATCTCCTTAGCACGCGTGTAGGTGGTCTCCAACTGACCTTTCTCGATCAGGTAGGTCACCAGGCCGCGGAGCATTGCATTTCTATGGGCAGTCGGTCTGCCGAGTTTTCTCATAGGCATTTTCGTTACCTCCTATTGTATTTGGCTCCGTCAGTCCTCGACCTTTTTCAGATCGAGACCGAGGGAATGCAGCTTTTGGATGACCTCATCCAGGGACTTCCTGCCGAGGTTTCTGACTTTGATCATGTCTTCCTCGG
>SFZB01000028.1 GCA_004558975.1 bacterium | reverse complement strand
GTAGCGCGAAATTTGCGATACTACTTGATTTTTGTACGCCGGTATGATAAAATACTAGCGTTGCGCCGGAATGATGGAATTGGCAGACGTGCTGGACTCAAAATTCAGTGGTGGCGACACCGTGCGGGTTCGACCCCCGCTTCCGGCACCACAGCCCCCGCGGAGTTTTATCCGCCGGGGCTGTTTTTGTAAAATTCGACGCGTCGGCTTTTCGGGGAACTGCCACCGAAGGCAGATTTTGCGGTTGCCCCCGACCCGACAGGTTGCGCCCCCGGTCGGGGGAGACCGTTCGCTTTTTTGAACGTATACAAAAGACGGGAGTCAATACCATGCAGGAATATTGGGATCTGTACGACAGAGATCGCCGCCCACTCGGGCGCGTTCATCTCCGGGGCACGCCCCTGCCGCCGGACACGTATCACGTTGTCGTCCATCTCTGCATTTTCAATGAGCGCGGCGAGATGTTGATTCAGCGCCGCGTAGGCGACAAGGATACTTTCCCTGACTATTGGGATCTGTCGGTCGGCGGGAGCGCACGCGCGGGAGAGGACAGCCAAACTGCTATTATACGAGAATGCACGGAAGAACTTGGCGTGAAGCCACCACTCACCGATGCGCGCCCCTACCTGACCGTTCACTTCTCCGGGGGATTCGACGATGTTTATGTCGCCACCTGTAAGGAAAGTGAGCTTTCCTTACACTTGCAGGCAGATGAAGTTGCGGAAACCATGTGGGCAGGGGAGGAGCAGATCCTCGCGATGATCGACGCCGGTACATTCATTCCGTATCATGTCCCGTATATCGCGCTTCTGTTCCGTTACCGTCACTATCGCGGCAATTTTTCGTTTCTGCCGATCGAACCGCCGAAGTTCTGATAATCCGGCGCACTCAAACATTTTTTATCAAATCAAGCTTTTATTCATCAAAATACCGCCTTGCAAAATGCAAGGCGGTATTTTGGTTCTATGTGAGAGATTTCTGCGTTTTTCGCCATTCAGTCGACTTGTTTCGGCGGGTATGTGTGCCCGAGACGCGTTAATTCTTCCCGTGCGTCGCGGCTCTGCCAGGAAATGCTGAGCAAACCGTTGCAGTGCGGGACGACATAGACATCGGGTTCTGGGCAGGTGTATTCCTTGTTGTTTTTCCAGAGATGATAGGTCATGTTTTCGCCGAACTGCACGCAGTCGCCCTTGGGTGCAAGGAAAGTGACGGTCGCGTCGCAGAGCCCCTCGAGGATGATGTGGTGATCGACGAGCAGCGTTTCCGGTGCTGCCAGACGGCAGGTGATGCTCGAGCGCTCTTTTTGCTTCACAAACACACGGAGTTCGTCGTGTCCCCATACCTTGGGCGTGACATAGGCGACGCTGTCCTCCACGATGGCATCACACGTGACGGGGATCGGGGCGCCCATCGGCGTCGACAGCGCCGCACGGATGGTCGTGTTCTTCGAGAACCCGGTCTGGAAATACCCGCCGCGCGAGGCGGGATACAGCAGGAGCGGGAGCTTATCGTTCGGGTGGAAGGCGAAGAAGCAGAGCGTGACGCCGAATTTCTGCAGGGCAAGCCGCATGAGGGTGCCGACCGGGAAGAATTTCGTGTGGTCGAGCAGTTTCGGGATCTGTCCGTTGGCATCGGCGTTATGCGGAAAACTGCCTCGGATCCATGCGATACCGGCGTCTTTGTTGTAGGTACCGTATGTACGCGTTTCACCATTACCGCGAACGGTTACGGTGACGTCCGTACCCGGTCGTGCCACTTCAATCAGCCCGCCGCCGGATACCAGTGGCACATGGCGGAGCGTGTGAGAAACGCTGCCGTTGACGAACGTGTCTTCCGTCAGCGTCGTCGAGATGTCAAAGTCGGTGCCACCGAGAGAAGCCGTGTGTGTGACACCGATGAGTTTGAGGAGCGTGTCGGACGCATTCGCGGTCGAGCCGTAGAAGAGGATCCGGAGCCCTGCACGGACGGCTTTCAGGATACCTTCTTCATGGAGCGTCCCGGCATCGGGGACCCGGGAGACGAGGATCGTGTGGCGGAGTTTTTCGGGGGTGCACGTCGCGAGATTTGCGTCCGAAATGACGCTGCCGAGCGGGAGACCGGCGTCCACGGCGGATTCCATGTACCAGTCGTCGAGGAAGATGTCCTCCGGCTTTTGGTCGCGGAGCCCGTGCTCGCAGTAATAACGGAAAGGATAGACCCAGGTCAGGAGCCCCGGGGCATCGGAATAGGTGTCGAACGCGGCGTTCAGGTGCGGGATGACCTCGATCGGCAGGCGCTCCGGCATGTGACCGAACGAGTCGTCGCAGGAGAGCAGGTTGAGTCCCGCCGGGCGTGTCACGTTTCCGTTTCCGTCCAGGCGTGCCGTTGAGAGCGGCAGGTAGATGTCATGCGGGTTTCCGCCGTAACGGTCAAACCACGGTGAATTGTACCACCACGGGTCGTGAATGTAATAGCGGAAGAGATATCCCTTGTCGGTCGTCTCGGCGATATGGGAGAGATACCCGACAAGTTCCAGCCCGAAGCGGGAGTCGAGCGCCGCCCACGGGGAGTTCGGAGGGGTCAGAAAAGGGTAGGAATAAATTGTATCTACGGGGGAACCGTGGGTTGCGATGTCAATGGCGGTCGAGAGATTGGTGCCGCGAGCCTCGATGATCCTGTCACCGAATGCGTGCGTAAAGGTTTCCCAGAAGCGACGGATGCCGTCCCGTGTCGTCTTAATGTCCTCGGTGCAGAACCGCTTACCGTCAAAGACCTGTCCCTGCCAGTTCCATGCGCTGAAAGCAAAGCCGAACCCGTTCGACAGCCACAGACCGTCGAAGCCGAGATCGTCGCAGAAGCGCCCCGCCTGCCGTCCGAGAAATTCACCGAACGGCGTACCCTCCGGGATCCCGTCGGGGTAGGTGGCATACGGATGTTTGTCGGCGTGCAGAGTGGCGGCGGCATTGACCCAGCCCTTGACTTTCGCGTCCATGGAACTGTCACCGGTAGTGCATTCCACATTGGAGCCGCGGGAAATCTCAGTATGACGTTCAAATTTGAAGGAGGAGGGGGCAAATTCCGGACCCGGGTCAAAGGTCGCGATGACTTTGATTTCTTCCCCCGTCATCTCACGACCGACTTCTTTTATGGCAGTCACGACCCGCTTCAGTTCGCCGTAGGTAAATTTGCGGAGTTCTTCAGGCCCCCGGTAGGGGAACGGACGGACGTGAAGACTCAGCCATTGCTCGGGCGTATGAATGGTGTGTTCGTCGACTGTCGGATTCCCCGTGCCGATATACTGGCACCAGGGGAAATCGTCCTCTTCACGTCCGTTGTAGTCGAGGATTTCGCTTCCGTCCGCGACCCAGAGCATGACGGCGGTCGAGGTGCCGCGACGGATGAGGGGCATCCATTGGCGGAAGAGCGTGCGTGCGACCTTTCTGCACCCTTCCGCCGACGTGTCGACGAAGGGCTTCAGGCTGAGTTCGAGTTCCACCCGCCCGGCGCCGCACCCGTCGTGATAATCGTAATCGTGTCTCATCATTGTCACTCCTGCTTTTTTGCTTGTGCCTGTTATCCGTCTTGCAGATCAGCGGACGATGACGGCAGGTACTCCGAGGATTTCGGCAATCTTGGCGATCTCGTCGGCATGATGTCCGACGCCGAGCGCAAAGTGATGGGTCGGACCTTCCATGACCCATTTCTTCATGAACTCACGTGTCGTGGGCGCGAAGAAACCGCGGGTGTTGGTGTTGCCCGTCGGCGGGATGGGACCCGCCTTGGAATAGCCCTCGCCGATGACGAAGCGGAACTTGCCGTCCGGCGTCTGCGAGATGCCGAGCATGGTGATGGGGCCTTCTTTGATTTTGAACTCGACCGATGCACCGTGTCCGGGTTTCCCGTGATACTTTTTGAGGGAGCGGAGGACAGGCTTGCCCTCTGCGATGGCGATATGGTGCGGGCCGTCATGACCGACGAGAATGAAGTCCTCGCCGAAGTCAATCGGGTGAAATTCCGCGAAGCTCCCGCCGATGCCGAGCCGATCGAGGATCAGCATGGCGATGCAGGTCTTGAGGTCGTACTCGCCGCACATCGGATAGCCGTCCTCAATGAGTAGGGAATTGCCGACGATGAAGGAGGAGACAACGGCGGATTCTTCGCTTTCGGGTTGCCCCTCATAGTAGTAGGCGAGACCGGTCAGGTGGTGCTTCGCGACGAACGCGTTCAGCGCCGCGGCGGCACGGATGGCATGTTCGCGATCCTCGGGCGTGAGTTTCATCGTGACGGGGTCGGAGACGGGATCGGGCGTGTCGAACGTCGCGTCGATACGCTCGGCGAGCGCCGTCGTATCCTCGGGCTTCACCGCGTTGTACATGGCGACGATTTCGTTGATTTCGAGGAGCGGTACATGAATGCCGAACGCCGCGGATGCCGCGGTTGGATCGGTATGCATATCGTACATGGCTTCCATCGTGTGACCGATGAGCCCGATGCGGGCACCGTGCAGGTTGTGCAGAACCCGTGCGATGCGGCACCAGGAGTCGAGTTCTTTTTCCACTTCGGGGTCGTCATAGAGCTTGCCGATGATGCAGTCGCGGATCGGGTGTCCGAGGCGCTTTGCGACGCCGGTAAACTCGGGAACCGCGCAAATGCAGTCATTTTCGAGCTGCATGCGTGTGTTGGCTTGCGTATAGTCGAGATTGGCAAGCGGCTGCAGGGCGGTCAGTACGATCGGCAGCCCCGAATCGCGCGCGATCGGTGCAAAGACGGAGGATGTCGCATAGGTCACCATGTTGCAGAACAGCAGGTCGACCCCGCTCGCCCTGATGCGGTCGAGCATTTCGTAGGCACGCTCCGAGGAGTCGGACATGCCGAAGTCGACGACTTTGACACCCTGCTTTTCGAGCAGTCTGACAAAATCGGCGTGATAGGTCATAAGTTTGTCGAGGAGCCCGGGGAATTGCCCCCAGTATACGGCGTGTCCGACGGCAAAAACGCCGACGGTGGCTTGCTTGCGGATTTGATTTTCCATGGGAATGGCACTCCTTAAAATTATTTTACATATTGATTATACGACGGTCATCTGTTATAATCCATACAGAAACCAAAGACAAATTTGGACAAAACAAAGATAGGAGAATCGCGATGCGTTTTGAGGATTGCCGCCCGTTTATCCGCTATGCGCGAGAACTGACTGTCTCGCAGGAGAGCGCATGGGGAACCAGTGTGCCGTATGATGCGCGTCTTTTCTACGCGCGGAGCGGTGAGGGAGAGATCCTCGTCGGCGGGAGACCGTATCCCATGCGGGAGGGGAGCGTCCTCTACCTGCCGCCGGCGACGGTCTATCGACTGGTGTCGCCCCCGGAGAGCGTGACCTATTTTGCCCTGAATTTTGACCTGACAATGAGCACACGCACGCAGACAGTGCCTGTGCCGCCCGATTCCCCGGAGGATTTCCGGCGGGAGGAGATTCTTTGCCCCGCACAGCCGACGGATGCTCCTGAGCTGTCTGCTCCGCTCTACCTGACGGGAATGCTCATGCTGGAGCCAAGTCTTACCAGTATTTCCGGCGAGTTTCAGAAGAAAATGATTTTCTGTGACGCCCGTATGAGTGCCGTGCTTTTTAAGGTGCTGACGGACTGCGTCCGCCGTGCCCGCGTTGCCGGAAATGCGACGCGTCGCCGCGAGGGGAGCGAGATCCTCGACTATATTCAGGAGCATTACCGGGAGGAGCTTTCCAACGAGTCGATCGGTGCACGTTTCGGCTTCCATAAAAACTATGTGAGCGATCTCATCAAGACCGCGACGGGGCGTCCGCTCCACCAATATTTGCTGTATGTCCGTCTGTCGCACGCGTGGGAAATGCTCGAGGCGGGTGAAATGTCCATAGCACAGATTGCGGGCGCCTGCGGATTCGCAGATATGTGCTATTTTTCGAGGTATTTCAAGCAGGTTTACGGGCATGCACCCTCCTACTTCCGCACCCGCACCGCCGGATTGTAAAAAAATTGTGCTCCATCTTGCGCGTCGCGTGCGAAATAGTATATAATAGACTTGCTTTTGAGAGAACGGAGGGCGGATATGGCATACACCGAAGCGCAGGCACGCGCAATCATCGCCGATATGCTCCGTCAGGGGGAAGCGGAGGCGGGAGAACTCCTTGAAATGCGCCGTTCGCCCCTATCCGACCTTGCGGCGATTTTAGCGGATGCCGTGTCGGGTGTGCCGACCGCGGACGCGTTGCGTGCGCTGACCGCGGATGCGCCGCTTCTGCCGCTTGCCGAATACCGCATGCCGCATGATGCATCGCCCACGTACCGCCCCGTCCTGACCGCCGCACTTGCGTCGCTGTCGTCCCTCGATCGCGCATCGCTTGCCGGGGCACTCGTTGCCCACCTCACCGCCCGCGGCACGGCGCCCGACGCCGACACGCTCCTTGCTTGTCACCGCCTTCCCGGCAGATGTGCCTACCTTCGGAACCCGCTTTCCGATGAAGCATTCGATCGCTTTTCTTCGGAGCTCGACGCCCCGACGTCGCTGTTTGTTGGCGATATGGAGGAGGCGTGCGAGGCGGTGACGCTCGGCGAGGCGGACTACTGCATTCTGCCCCTGACGGCATCTGACGGGCGCCGCGCCGATTCCGTTCTTGCCATGGCGCACGCGCATCGTCTGACGATTGCCTCCGTCTGCGGCTTTCTTGACGGCGAGGACGCCCCGGTTCGCTTCGCGCTCTTCGGGCTTGTGCCGCGCGGCGGCTTGGCGGGGGAGGCGTCGCTTTCCCTTTCGTTTGCCGAACTCGCGGCGTCGGCGCTTGCCGCTCTCATCGGTGCCGCCGCCTGCTTCGGTACGGCGGTGACGCGGGTGTATCTCGACGGTCGTGCGGAACTGACGCTCCACGGCGGAGATATGACCGCTTATCTGGTTTACCTTTGCCTGTTCGCCCCGGATTTCCGGGTAGACGGGTATTATACAGAACAATAAGGAGGAATGATGATGAAAACATTCACATATAAACCGACAGGTGTCTGCTCGAGAAAGATCACGGTGGAGCTGACGGACGATAACGTGGTTCACTCCGTTCAGTTTGAGGGCGGATGCAGCGGAAATACGCAGGGGGTCTCGGCGCTGATCGTCGGCATGACTGCCGAAGAAGCAATCCGGCGTCTCAGCGGGATTCGCTGCGGGCTTCGTCCGACGTCCTGCCCCGATCAGCTCGCACATGCGCTGACCGAGGCACTGCAGACCGTCGCGGTCTGATTCAAGAGTAAATTTTGTACAAGTAATGGAGGATAGAGAGAATGGCTTCTTACCGCACCGAGTATGACAGATGGCTTTCGTCCGGTCTTTTGGACGAAACACAGATGGCGGAAATGACAGAGATCCGCGACAAAGAGGATATTCTGAAACTTCGTTTCGGCATGAAAATGGACTTCGGCACAGCGGGTCTGCGTTCCACGATGAATATGGGTCCCGGGTGCATGAACGTCTTTACCGTCGCGCAGACGACGCAGGCAATTGCCGAGCTGATTAAGAGCCAGGGGGCGGACGCCCGCGGGGTCGCGATCGCGTATGACTCCCGTAACAATTCCGCTCTGTTCTCCGCTACCGCGGCGGAGGTGCTGGCAGGGAACGGGATTCCCGCCTATCTCTTTGATGGTATCCGTCCGACGCCGGAACTCTCGTTCGCCGTGCGGGAACTCGGTTGCATCGCCGGTATCAATATCACGGCATCGCACAACCCGAAAGAGTACAACGGCTATAAAGCCTACTGGGAAGACGGCGCCCAGATTTCGCCCGAACAGGCGAAGGCTGTCTCCGAGGCGAGAGAGAAGATCGATGTCCTGACCGGGGCGAAGCGTATGCCGCTCGATGCCGCCGTCGCCGCGGGGATCGTGCATATGCTCGGGGAAGACTTTGATGAAAAGTATCTTGCCGCCGTACTTGCGACCGCCATTGACCCGGACGGGGTCGCGGCGATTGCCGATACGTTGAAAATCGTCTACACGCCTCTGCACGGTGCCGGCTATCGTCTGGTGCCGGAGATTCTCCACCGCCTCGGGCTGAAGCACATTTATACCGTGCCCGAGCAGATGGTGCTGGACGGGAACTTCCCGACGGTCAAGAAACCGAATCCGGAGTACCCGGACGTGTTCGCACTCGGAATCGCGATTGCCGACCGCGTCGGCTCCGATCTTGTCGTCGCGACCGACCCCGACTCCGACCGTATCGGCGTTATGGCACGTACCAAAGAGGGCACGTTCCGCACCATTACGGGCAACCAGATGGGCGCGCTCCTGCTCGACTATATCATCCGGGCGCGTCGTGCAAACGGCACGCTGACGAAAGATGACTACGCCGTCAAGAGCATTGTTTCCACCGATATGGCATACCGTATCGCGGAAGTGCAGGGCGTGAAACTCTATGACGTTCTGACCGGCTTCAAGTTTATCGGCGAGGTCATCAAGAACTATGAACGGGCAGGGAAACCCGGACGGTTCCTCCTCGGCTTCGAGGAGTCCTACGGCTATCTCACCGGCTCCTATGCCCGCGATAAAGACGCGGTCGGTGCCGCGCTGATGATCTGCGAGATGACCGCCTTTTACAGCAAGCAGGGGCTGACGCTCTGCGACGCACTGGAAGAACTCTATAAGACCTACGGCTACTACCGTGAGGGCATGACGGACATCTATATGGAGGGGCTCGACGGCATCGAGCGCCGTAAACGCGTCATGTCGACCCTCCGCGAGAATCCTCCGAAGACGATCGGCGGGCATAAAGTCGCCCGCGTCGGTGACTTCGCCGCGCGCACTTATACCGACCTCGCCACCGGCGAGAAGACGGACAGCGGGCTGCCTGCCTCCGACGTTCTGGTGTATATCCTCGACGACGGCGATAAGGTCATTGTCCGCCCGTCCGGCACCGAGCCGAAAATTAAGATCTATTTCCTGACCCACGCCGAGAACGCGGCGGCGGCTGAGCCGAAACTCAAGGCTTATATGGAGGACGCACAGCACTTCGCAGAGGTCTAAAAGCACGGAAAGGAATCAAGCAACTTGTCGTATAAGCAGTCTCATATCCGAAACTTCTCGATCATCGCGCACATTGACCACGGCAAATCCACCCTCGCGGATCGGATCCTCGAGCAGACCAGTACCGTGGAAAAGCGCGATATGGAGGAACAACTCCTCGATAACATGGATCTCGAAAGAGAGCGCGGTATCACAATCAAGGCGCGTGCCGTGCGTCTCTCTTATCGGGCGAAGAACGGGGAGGAGTATATCTTCAACCTCATTGACACGCCCGGTCACGTCGACTTCGGCTACGAGGTCTCCCGGTCGCTGAACGCCTGCGAGGGCGCGATCCTGATCGTGGACGCCACGCAGGGGGTCGAGGCGCAGACGCTCGCGAACGCCTATCTGGCGATTGACGCGAATTTGGAAATACTGCCTGTCATCAATAAAATCGACCTTGCCTCCGCGGACGTGGAGCGTTGCCGGAGTGAGATTGAGGACATCATCGGGATCCCCGCCGAGGGGTGTCCCGCCGTGTCGGCAAAGACGGGGCTCAACGTCGGGGACGTCCTCGAGCGGATCGTGACCGATATTCCCGCGCCGCGCGGGGACGAGGAGGCACCGCTCAAAGCACTGATTTTCGACTCTTACTATGACGCCTACCTCGGCGTCGTCGTCAATATCCGCCTTTTCGACGGCAGTATCCGCCCGGGCGATCAGATCCGTCTGATGTCCACGGGGGCGGTGTACGAGGTCGCGGAGGTCGGTACCATGTCGCCTTTCGGGCTTACGAAGCGCGACGGTTTGTCGGCGGGCGAGGTCGGATATTTTACCGCGTCTATCAAGACGGTCGGCGATACGCGCGTCGGTGATACCGTCACCGCGGCGGAGGGCGGATGTGAGACGCCCCTCCCCGGGTTCTGTGAGGTGCACCCCATGGTCTACGCCGGTATCTACCCGGCGGACGGCGCACGGTACGGCGACCTGCGGGACGCACTCGATAAACTGCAGCTGAACGACGCGAGCCTTGTGTTCGAGCCGGAGACGTCCGTGGCGCTCGGCTTCGGGTTCCGCTGCGGCTTCCTCGGACTTCTGCATATGGACGTGATCGAGGAGCGGCTGGAACGCGAGTTCAATCTGGATCTCATCACGACGGCGCCGAGCGTTATCTATCGGCTGAAACTGCGGAACGGGGAAGTGCGTATGTGCGATAACCCGTCGAGTTATCCCGGCGCCGACGAGATCGAGACGGCGTATGAGCCGATGGTGAAGGCGAGCATTATTACCCCGACCGAATTTGTCGGTGGGCTCATGGATTTGTGCCAGGATCGCCGCGGCGTGTTCATCGACATGAAGTATATCGACACGACGCGTGTTGAACTGCATTACCGCCTGCCGCTGAACGAGATTATCTACGACTTTTTCGACGTCCTCAAGAGCCGGAGCAAGGGCTACGCCTCGCTCGACTACGTGCTGGACGGGTACGAACCGTCGAAACTTGTCAAACTCGATTTTCTTCTGAACGGCGACCCCGTGGACGCGCTTTCCTTTATCGTCCACGAGGAAAAGGCTTACGCCCGCGCCCGCAAGATTGCGGAACGTCTGAAAGAGAATATCCCGCGCCAGTTGTTCGAGATCCCGATTCAGGCGGCGATCGGCTCCAAGGTCATCGCCCGCGAGACGGTGAAAGCCATGCGGAAGGACGTCCTTGCCAAGTGCTACGGGGGTGACATCACCCGTAAGAAGAAACTGCTCGAGAAGCAGAAAGAGGGCAAGAAGAAGATGCGGAAACTCGGGAGCGTCGAGGTGTCGCCCGAGGCGTTCATGGCAGTGCTGAAACTGGACGATGAAACCTGACATCGGTATTTATATCCATATCCCGTTCTGCCGTCGGAAGTGTCTCTATTGCGATTTTTGCTCCTTCACGGGGATCGATGCCGCGACGCGCTCGCGCTATGTGGACGCCCTCGTGCGGGAACTGCGGTCGTACAGTGCCCCGCTTGCACCTTATACGGTGAACACCGTCTTTATCGGCGGCGGGACGCCCTCGCTCCTCGCGGCAGAAGAAACGGAGCGCGTTTTTGACGCGCTCCGCACCTGTTTTGACCTCGCGCCCGATGCCGAAATTACGTCGGAGGTCAATCCAGCGACGGCGGACGGGGAGAAACTCGCGCGCTGGCGCGCCGCCGGGGTGAATCGGCTGAGTATCGGCGTGCAGAGCTTTTCCGATACGGAGCTCCGCGCCCTCGGCAGGCTCCACACCGCCGACGAGGCGGAGGCGTTTTACCGGGCGGCGCGCCGTGCCGGGTTTGCAAATATCGGGCTGGATCTCATGTACGGGATTCCGGGACAGACAGCTGCGTCGCTCGCGGAGACGCTCCGGCGCGCCGTGGCTCTCTCCCCCGAGCATATCAGCGCTTATTCCTTACAGGTCGAGGAGGGAACGCCGTTTTACGACCGCCGGGCGACGCTTGCGCTCCCGGGTGACGACGAGAACGCGGATTTGTATGACCTCGTGACGCGTGAACTTGCGTCGGCGGGGTATCGGCACTACGAGATTTCCAATTACGCGAAACCGGGATATGAATCGCGCCACAACCTCCGCTATTGGCGTATGTCGCCGTATATCGGTGTCGGTGTCGCGGCATACTCCTATTTTGAGGGGGCACGGTACGGTCACGGCCGTGACCTCGCCGCCTACCTCGCGGATGACTTTTCCCGCCGACCCCCGGCGGAGCCGCGCGGGGACGGCGACACAGAGGAAGAGTATATTATGCTCGCCCTGCGCCTTGCGGACGGTATCGACGACGAAGATTTTCGCCGCACGTTCGGCGTGACTTTTACCGAGCGTTATGGCGC
The DNA here is from genome assembly GCA_004558975.1 of bacterium. GTDB lineage: Bacteria > Bacillota > Clostridia > Oscillospirales > CAG-272 > UBA1740. Next base: position 902 of record SFZB01000028.1, on the reverse strand, counting down.
GCGCATGGCACCGTTTGTCGCCGAGGGGCTTGCCACGCGTACCGGGCGCGGCTGGGCGCTCACGGAACGCGGTATGTACGTCAGCCTCGCACTCCTTGCGGAAATCCTCGATACGTGACGGGAATTTCCTCTCCCGCTCCCCTTGACGGTGGGGCATCACCGTGGTACAATAAAGACAGCAATATGAATGCTTGAAAGGAGATCACAAGATGATCGACGAGACGAATAACAATATGGAAGATACCGAGGATACCGTAGACATTTATACGCTGGTGGACGAGGAAGGGAACGAGATGGAGTTCCAGCTGCTCGCCGAGGCGGACATTGACGGGGCGCACTACGTGGCGCTGGCACCCGCCGAAGAACTTGACGACGCGGAAGAGGGCGATTACGTCATTCTGCAGCAGTTGGACGAGGACGGCGAAAAGACGTTCGTGACCGTTGACGACGACGAAACACTTGATAAAGTGGCAGAGTTCTTTGACGATCTCTTTTTCAGCGAGGTCGACTGCGACTGATTCGCAGACAGCGGATTCCGCGGATACCTCTATGACTGATATTTCCTGCCTGCCCTGTGCGTGATAGCGCTTTATTTGGACCGACACATTTATTCAGGGAGTCCGGTCTCACCGTGTGGGAATGCAGACCTCCCGCCGCCGCCCGTCTTTGACCGGCGCCGGCGGATGCTGGGAGCACAAAAGCGGTGACAGGACACCCACCTGCCAAAGCAGGGTCAATCGGGTTCTACACGGCAGGGCGGGTTTCCAAGGAAGTGCCGCGGTTTTCCGCGGCACTTTCTTTTCTGAAACACATACCATACCAAAGCACGCGCGGCATTTCGCCTCGTGTGCTTTTATCTTTTGTGCTTTTTGCAAAATTACTCGTTCCGTCTTGCCGCGTAT
>SFZB01000091.1 GCA_004558975.1 bacterium | reverse complement strand
GTCGCCGGTCACGCTCGACGTGTCTGCGCTCCAGCCGACAAAGCGGAAGCCGAGATACTCCGGCGCTTCGGGCGCGGTGACGCCCATACCGTTCGGCACATCATGCGCCGCCAGTTCCCCGCCGTCCTTATCCACAAATACCACGCGGAAGATGGGATAATGCACCGGCGTAATCGTATCGCCCGAAGCGATCCACGTCTGGTCTTTTGCCGCCGCGGCAAGCGCATTCAGCGCGGTGAAAGCCGCGTTGACATCTGTTGCCTCGAGGATATTCACCTTGACATCGACCGTGCCGTTTTTGTGCGGCGTATGCGTCGCCATGCCGGGGTTCAGCGACGGCAGATAGTAGACTTTCTCTACATTCGGGGACTGCGGACCGGCAACCGCCTGCCCGATGACCGCACCGACGAACGTGGAGCCTTCCGCCGCACTGACACGGACGTTAACAAACGAATTTTTCGTGCTGGCACGCCCGTTGTAGCCCATGTAGCCGGCAAAGCCGCCGACCTTGTCATTCCCGTACACGCTGCCGTTCGCCACGCAGTTGCGGATGGAGAGCGACTGGTTGGTTCCCTCCTGCGAGCCGATGAAGCCGCCGACCAGCTCGTTACCGCTGACCTCTGCCGTCGACGAGCAGTCGGTAATGTTCGCGAACGTACCGCCGCCGATGAAACCGCCGACCGCGTTGCCGTTACCGTCGCCCTCACCGATGACCGTCACCTTGCCGTTGAAGTTCACGTTCTTGATGGTCGAGGTGGCGCCGGAGGTTTTGCCGACGATACCGCCGACGTAGGAGCCGTTGCAGTAAGGTATATATTTGTTTTCGTAGGTACTGCCGAAATTATCTTCACTGCGGTTGGCGGCACCGAAGACGAGGATCTCCGCCTCCGCCGCGCAGTTGAGAATCTGCGAGCCGCTCATCTCACCGACAAGGCCGCCGACGAACGCGCCGGAGTTCTGCCCCGCGCCCTTACCGCGACTGCAGATTTCCCCTGTGAACAGTCTGCCGACAAGGCCGCCGGTCTGCCGCATCCCGAAGACGTACGCGCTTTTCACCTTGACGTTCTTGATGACGGCACCGTCTGTCGAACCGAACAGAGCGGTGGAGCAACCGTTATGTTTGATTGTGAGATTTGAAATCGTGTGTTCCTGCCCGTCAAACGTGCCGCGGAAAGAACGGTCGAAGCGGAGCGTCGAGGACTTGTTGGCTTGCACGAACCAGCCGATCGGGTCCATGTCGACCCCCGTAAGGTCGATATCGTCCGTGAGGACGAACGTCAGCCCCGTCGTGTCGTTGTTGTTGTTCACCCACCGGGCGAAGAGCCGCAACTCTTCCGCCGTCGAAATGGTGATATTCTTGCCCCCCACAGGCGCAACCGCACCGTGATAGATGTCGGTCATCGACAGGGTCGCCGCGTCGTCGAACTGATCCGTCGTCGGGACGACGATGACCTCGCCGCCGCCGACCGTAAACGTCACGTCGACGTACATGTCGGGCCCGATATTGCCGACGACCGCCTTGAGGCGCTTGCCGCCCTGTACGGCGTACGCATGCTTCCATGCGTCGCCGGTGACGAAGAAGCGCCGCGTCATGACTTTCGTGTCATAGCCGTCGCCCGTATCCGTCGGGGTGAACGCGATGCGGTCGGTGCCGATCGCCTGATCCTGATATTCGGTGCGCACGACGGTCACTTCCCCGCGGTCGGGGATCGCGTCGACGAAGAGATACGTCTCACCGCCGTCGGTGACGACCCGGGCGGGCATCTCCTGCCCGTTCTGGTAAGCACGGACGCCGGACCACGTGCCGTCCACCTTAATTTTGATTGTGAGCGCCTGATCGAAGAGCAGGTCGTTCATCCTGTCGGTCAGCGTGAACGTGATGAGATCGCGCCCGGTGGCACCCATCGTCAGGGTCGCCGTGTCGCGCTCCTGCCCGTACTGCGACGCCTTGGCAAAGGTCGTCGACCAGAGCTTCCCTGCCTGCATATACGGCACGAGCCGCGCCAGCATGGATTCGAGGCTGTCCTTACTGGAACCGATCTGATGATAGTGCGTCGAGACCCAGCCGCCGTTGCCGCTCTCTGCCATATCGAGGAGTTTGGCAAACTGGTTTTCGTTCAGTCCGCTGAACGATCCCAGGCAGTTGTAATCCAGATTGAAGCCGTTGACATACCCGCCGGTGCCTCTGCCACCGATGTAGAGGAGTTTCGAGAGTTCGGGGGCGTTGTAACCGCAGGGGTAAGCAATGATGAGCGAACGGATACCGGCCGAGGCAATATCCTGCGACCCGCCGTAGTAGTCCATCCAGTCCTGTGCCGAAGAAGTCTTGCCGCTGTTGTAATCGCCGGCGGCACGGTGGAAGCGCGAGTGCGACTGGACGTCCATGCCCTTCGCGACCATCTCTCGCCACAGATCGGTGCATTCATACGCGTAACCGGTCGGCGCGCAAAGCGTCGTCGGAATACCGTATGCCTCGAACCAGGCGAGCCACTGGGCGAAGTCGCCCATCAGGTTATCGTCCGCCGTCAGCGTAAAGACCGTACCGGCGTTGCCGTACCAGGTGGCGATGTTCGCCGCGCCGTAGGCGCCCGTCGGATAACTCTTATATTGGTTGACGTCTTTCCCCTTCACCTCGCCGAGCGTGATCTTCTGGTTCTCGGGGTCGTTTTCGTACGCCTTCAGATACGCAGGCTTGTCGACGACGCGGACCGTCACGGCGTTCGAAACGTCGCCCGCTTTGATGGTTACGTCCGTCTTGCCGTTGTTGATGGTGCCGCCCGTCTCAAAGACGGCGTACACCTGCGTTTCACCGATAGAAACGGCAGTCACCGTCCCGTCGGAGGTGACGGTCGCGACATCGGGATCGAGCGCCTCGAAGCGCATGGTGATCCCCGCCGCGGTCAGTTTGGTAAAGGCGCCGTTCACGTCGGAGACAGCCAGCGGTACCATGGCGAGTTTGAGCGCCATGCCCTCCCACATCTCCACCGTGCCGGGATCGAGATAGATGTCCTCCACAGTCGGTTCCGGCGCCGCGGTCTTATCGAACCATTGTGCCGTGAGGGTCATATCTCCGGTGACGGGGGTGTCGAAATCCCAAAGTGTCCCCTCTTCGGTCAGCCAGCCGCCGAAGCGGAACCCTGTCTTGGTCGGGTTTGCGGGTTTCTCCACCGGCTTCCCGGCGTTGTTCAGCACGTCGGGGACAGTCGTCCCGCCGTTGGAGTCGAAGATGACCTTATAATTAATGATGATCCAGTTGGCTTTCAGGGTGATATCGCCCGTGACCGGCGTCGTAAAGTCATACGCCTCGCCGTTCAGGAGCCACCCGCCGAAGCGGTAATAGGCTCTTGTCGGATCCTCCGGCTTCGTCGCGGTCTTGCCGTGCTCCACCGTCTGCGGATCACGCGCGTCGCCGCCCGCCGTGTCGAACGTCACTCTGTATCGGTTGATCTCCCACTTCACGGTCAGCGTCAGGTGATCCTCGACGGTCGCCGAGAAGTCGTAAGCGGTCTCCCCCACATACCAACCGAGGAGATGATACCCCTCGCGGGTGATGTCGTCCGGTGCCGTGACGGTCTTTCCCTTCGCGACATACCGCAGGGCAAGCGTCTCGCCGGTTTCGTCGACGAACGTCACGGTGAGTTTGGATGTATAGACCGCGGTCACGGTCAGATCCGACTTCACGCAGTCAAAGGCTTTATCCCAGCCGAAGAAGAGGAACCCTTCCTCCGCCGCGGGAGGCTCGGGCGCCGTCGCAGACTTGCCCCATTCCACCGTCTCGGTTGTCAGGGTTGTTCCGTCTGCTTTGACGAATCTGACGGTAAACGTCTTGATCTGCCACTTGGCAGTGATCGTGATGTTGCCTGTCACCGGTGTCGTAAAATCGTATTCCGCATTGCCGACGTACCAGCCGAGGAAGTCATATCCCTCGCGGGTCACCCCTTCGGGCGCCGCCACGGTCTCGCCGTGTGCGACCGTCGCGGGGGCAGCGGACGTGCCGCCTGCCGTGTCGAACGAGACACGGTATGTATTGATCTCCCAGCGTGCTACGAGCGTCAGGTCGCCCGTCACCGGGGTCGTGAAATCGTATTTTTCGTCGCCGAGATACCACCCGACGAGATGATATCCCTCGCGGGTCAC
>SFZB01000027.1 GCA_004558975.1 bacterium | reverse complement strand
CGTAGCTAGGCAACAGTACTTTGCTTTTCGGCTTGGCCGGCTGTGTAAACAAATTGCATATTTGCATTCCGTCCCGTTGTTGCTTTTCCGGCTTTGGTGTGGTAAAATAAAAATAGAAACCTCTGTTTTTTTCGCGATCTTAGCCGTTTGCTTTCAGCGGTCTGCTTTTCGAGCGCATTTTTCCCCGAGGGAGATTGGTTGTCTGCCCACGGCGATGACATTTGCGCGGAAAATCCGTAGGTATTGTTTCGGTGTATCGTTCTTGCCTGTAAGCCCGCTTGGCGGTATGGTTTTGCGTATGGGTCGGGGGGTACCCGATTCTCGTATCGCGCGCTGCATCGGGTCGACGCTGCTGCGATTCTTATCGGGAGTGACTTGTGGTGTGACGCTGCCGCGATGCTCATCAGGAGCGACGTGCAGAGTGACTTTGCCTGATTCTCATCAGGGACGACGCGGCGGAGCAACTCTGCCTGATTCTCGTCGGGGGCTACGCGGCGGAGCGACTCTGCCTGATTCTCGTCGGGGGCTATGCGGCGGAGCGACTCTGCCTGATTCTCGTCGGGGGCTACGCGGCGGAGCAACTCTGCCGGATCCTCATCAGGGACGACGCGCGGGAGCAGCTTTGCCCGGTTCTCGTGGGGAGGGATGCGTGAAGCAACGGGTGCCCCTTTCACGACCGTCGGCATCGGCATGCGCTGCTTTCCCTTCTCTTTTTGATTGCGGTTCCTGCCGTGCGATGACGCACGTTATTTCATCTAGAGGATTGCAAAAATTGACATGACTACCATTTATATGATTCGGCATGGTCAAAGTATGGGAAACCTCGAGCGACGGCTCCTGGGTCATACAGACTTGCCACTCACCGAGCTTGGGCACCGACAAGCGGAACGCGCCGCCGAGTACCTTTTACAGTTCGGCATCACGCGCGTCTATTCCTCCGACCTCGTGCGCGCCATGCAGACGGTCGAGCCGCTCGCGCGGCGGCTCTCACTCGAGGTAATCCCGGAGCGCGGACTGCGCGAGATCAATGCCGGCGAGTGGGAGGGACTGCCTTTTACCCTCATCAAAGAGAAATGGGCGGAGGAGTACCGCATTTTCCGCGTCGATCTCGGGCGCTCGACGCCGCCCGGCGGCGAGTCCACCCAGCACGCCGCCGACCGACTGTTTGAAACGGTTTCGCGCATTGCCGACGAAAATCCGGACAGGCGCGTCCTTGTCGCTTCTCACGCCGCTGTGATCTGTATGTTTACCGCGCGCGTCCTCGGGCTTGCCCCGGCGGAAGTACAGCGGCTGCGTCTTGCCTCGAACGCGTCCGTCTCTGTCTTTGAGTATGACGGCGAGCGGTTTCACCTTGCCGAATACGGGAACGACGGCTATCTCGGGGATCTCCGTATCGTGCCGCCGCCGCGTGCCTGAATCTGCCGGCGCGGTCGCTACTTCATTTGCCTGAATCCCCTGTTTTTCGTGCGCTGTCTGTATGTGCTTTCCGTTTTCGTCGTGTGTTTTCATGCATCGTGTGCGGAGCGCCGCGGTACCGCAAGCTTCGGTGCCGTGCAACGCGTATGCCGATCGGCAGCGCCGCAATTTTTTGAAAGGAAGTTTGTTTTATGAAGAAGCTCTGGCAAAAAATCAAAAACTTCAAGTGGGGGTATCTCCTCTTTGCCATTCTGTTCACTGCCGCCGGGCTTTGCTTTCTCTCGTTCCCGGAGGACGCACTGAAGGGCGTGCGGATCGGTATCGGCGTGACGGCGATCGTCTTTGCCGTGGCGTTCATCGCGCTGACGCTTGCGAATGAGGAACGGGGCTTCCGCTTCTGGGCGAAGATGGTTCTCGGCGGGGTCGCCGCCATCTGCGGCGGATTCATGATCTTCTCGCCGCAGGGCGCTTTTTCGTACCTGACGTTCGTCGCGGGGATTTACCTCATGATCGACGGCTCCTTCAAGTTGCAGACCGCCATTCTTTCGAAGCGGTACCGCTCCGCCGTCTGGTGGATTATGCTGGTGCTCGCCGCCGCCTCCATCTCGTTCGGCACCGTGCTTGTACGCGTTCGGTTCGACTTTGCCGAGGAACTCGCCAAGGTGTCGAAGATCATCGGTATCGCCCTGATGATCGACGGCATTCAGAATCTGCTCTCCATCGGTTATCTGTATTTTGTCGAACATAAGACCCGTGAGACCCTGCGGGAGGATCTGCGCGCGAAGGGCGAACTCGTGACCGTGATCGACGACGGTGTATCGGCTCCCGCCGACACGCAGGACTCGCATACGGAAACGCCCGCCGGCGGCAAATCCATGACGCGTGCGGAGAAACGCGCGGCGAAGCGGCAGAAAAAACAGGCTGCCATTACCGCCGCACCGGAGACGATCGACATGACCGCCGGGACGCCCGATGCGGTGGCAGAGGAACAGCCGGAACCGTATGAGACGATCGTCGCAGAACCCGAGAGTGACGAGCCTGCCCCGGATGAGGCGCCGCTTGCGGAGGAGCCTGTGTTTGCCGCCGCCGAGAGCGGCACCCACGACGGAGCGCCCGCGAAATCAAAGGACGATCCCGACGCGCGGTAAAAGTCGTGAGTCCGTCACCCTCCGCCCTGCCGACGGCGATTTTGCGCGCGTCGGGTGAAGAGGGGAACAACAAAAGAGAAAAATGACATCATTTCCGCGGGGCGGAGCCGAAAATACGGCTCCGCCCCGTTGTTTTTGCCGGCAAAAACGGAACGGATTTGAAGCGGGAAAGCGGGAAAGCGGGAAAGCGGGAAAGCGGGAAAGCGGGAAAGCGGGGAGAAAAGCGGAAAGAAAAAAACGGGGGAAGAAAGGGAAAACGAAAGCGGTCAGGATCGGCAAGGGGACGACGGCGGAAAACGGCAAAGCACGCGGACAACCACGGGGAGAAACGGAAGAAAAGAAGGAGGCGCCCAGGCGGCGCGACAGGAGCGGCAATCTCCGCGGCGCACCCCTAGGCGCGCCCGTCGACATGATCTCACAAGGCACCCTCCCGGGCGTACCCTCAGCGGCGCGAAGAATAAAAAAACACCCCCGCAGCGCGGGGGTGTAAAGAATTATTTGCTACTTGTCCATACCGGTGCGGTGTCTCGGCGCGGGAAACACGGTGCTTCCCGCGATCCGGTAATCTCACATTCGAGGGCTCCGACGGGGGATCAAGCAGCCTTGGGGCGGTGACACCCTGTGCGCACGCCGGAACCCCGTGGCACGCGCGGCCGTTCGATTCCGCGGTAAGTCACCGGGACGTCAGCGGAGAACCAGGTCGTTACCGTCGAAGTCGAGCGTGAAGTTGGTCTCCGGTGCGGGATCGTCCTCGACGATCTTACGGGCGACCAGCGTCTCCACGTGACTCTGCAGATACCGACGGAGCGGACGCGCGCCGTAGACGGGATCGTAGCCGGACTCGATGATGTGCGCCTTCGCGCTGTCGGTCACGGTCATGGTCAGGTGCTTGTCGGCGAGCCGTTTGTTGAGCCCTGCAAGGAGCAGATCGACGATCTTCGAGATGTTCTCACGCGTCAGCGGACGGAAGAACACGATCTCGTCGAGACGGTTCAGGAACTCGGGGCGGAAGCTCCGACGCAGGAGCGCCGTGACGGTACTCCGGGCTTCATCGGAAATGTTGCCGTTCGCGTCGATGCCCTCGAGGATCGCCTCGGAGCCGAGGTTGGAGGTCAGGATCAGAATGGTGTTCTTGAAGTCGACCGTGCGCCCCTGACTGTCGGTGATACGACCGTCATCGAGTACCTGCAGGAGCAGGTTCCAGACGTCGGGGTGCGCCTTCTCCACCTCGTCGAACAGCACGACGGAGTAGGGGTGATGGCGAACCGCTTCGGTCAGCTGCCCGCCCTCGTCGTAGCCGACGTATCCGGGAGGCGCGCCGATCAGACGCGACACGGAGTGCTTCTCCATATACTCCGACATATCGATACGGATGAGGTTCTTCTCGTCATCGAACAGGGTCTCGCACAGGGTCTTTGCCAGCTCGGTCTTACCGACACCGGTCGGCCCCAGGAACAGGAAGGAACCGAGCGGACGGTTCGGGTCCTGAATCCCCGCACGCGAGCGCAGAATCGCGTCCGCGACGCGGCTGACCGCCTCGTCCTGCCCGATGACACGTTTGTGGAGAATCTCCTCCATGTGCAGGATCTTCTCGCGTTCGCCGGTCATCAGTTTCGAGACCGGGATCCCCGTCCAGCGGGCGACGATCCGCGCAATCTCCTCTTCGGTGACGGCGTTACGGAGCAGGGTTGTACTGGTGTTTTCTTTGGCTTCCGCTTCGGCGAGTTGTTTCTGCAGTGCGGGGAGTTTCCCGTACTTCAGTTCCGCCGCGCGGTTGAGGTCGTAGGCGTTCTGCGCCTGCTCGATGGCGGCGTTCGTGGCTTCGATCTCCTCACGGATCTTCTGCGCTCTGCCGATGGATTCCTTCTCCGCTTCCCACCGGGTCTTCATGGCGGCGAAAGTCTCTCTGTCCTCCGCGAGTTCGCGGCGGATCTCGGCAAGATGCTCTTCGGAGAGTTTATCCGTCTCTTTCGAGAGAGCGGCTTCCTCGATCTCATGCTGCATGATACGGCGCGAGATCTCGTCCATCTCGGTCGGCATGGAGTTCATTTCGGTCTTGATGAGCGCGCACGCTTCGTCGACCAGGTCGATTGCCTTATCCGGCAGGAACCGGTCGGTGATATACCGATGCGACAGGGTCGCGGCGGCGATCAGGGCGGAGTCGTGAATCTTCACGCCGTGGTAGACTTCATACCGCTCCTTGAGCCCACGCAGAATGGCGATGGTGTCCTCGACGGACGGCTCGTCAATCAGCACAGGCTGGAAACGACGTTCAAGCGCCGGGTCCTTCTCGATATACTTACGGTATTCGTCCAGCGTTGTCGCGCCGATACAGTGGAGCTCACCGCGGGCGAGCATCGGCTTCAGCAGGTTGCCGGCGTCCATAGCGCCCTCGGTCTTGCCCGCGCCGACGATGGTGTGCAATTCATCGATAAAGAGGATAATCTTCCCCTCGGAGGACTTGACTTCGTTCAGAACCGCTTTCAGACGTTCCTCAAACTCACCGCGGTATTTTGCGCCCGCGATGAGCGCGCCCATATCGAGCGAGAACACGGTGCGATCCTTGAGGTTTTCCGGGACGTCGCCGCGCACGATACGCTGTGCGAGCCCCTCGGCGACGGCGGTCTTACCGACACCGGGTTCACCGATGAGACACGGGTTGTTCTTGGTCTTACGGGAGAGGATACGGATCACGTTACGGATCTCGTCGTCACGCCCGATGACCGGGTCGAGCTTCTGGCTCCGCGCCGCTTCGACCAGATCCTGCCCGTACTTTTTCAGCGCGTCGTAGGTCGCTTCCGGATTGTCGCCCGTCGCCCGGCTGTTACCGCGCACCGCCTTGACGGCGGCGAGGAGGGCGGAATCGGTCACGCCCGCGTTCTTCAGAATCGGGGCGAGGGTCGCATCTGCCTTTTCGGTCAGAGCCAGAAGCAGATGCTCGACGGAAACATAGTCGTCCTGCATGGCGTCCGCCTTTTCCTCGGCGAGCGCCAGCGCTTCGTTCAGTGACTGCGAGACGTAGATCTTGCCCGCTTCGGTCGCGCTGCCGCGAACCTTCGGGAGCCGCTCGACGGCGGCTTCGAGCACCCGCTTCAAGGCGGCGACGTCCGTCCCCATTTTGCCGAAGATGCCGGTCGCGAGCCCCTCCGGGTCGGAGAGCAGAGCAAGGAACAGGTGAACCTGTTCAAGCTGTTGGTTGGAATTTCGCGTCGCGATGCTCTGCGCGTCGCCGAGCGCGGTCATACTTTTTTGGGTGAATCTTTGGGTATTCATAAGGTACCTCCTTCTGCCGGTTGCCCGGCGGTCGACCGCCCGCTGCCCGGGGCTTCGTCCCGGACACCGTGCGGTGTTGGCTTCTTTTTTCTTATTTGCCTTTATAGTACCCGCATTCTGTGAATAATTAGAGGTGAAAATGTGAACGAATCGTAAACATTAGCACTCTAGCGTCGAGAGTGCTAAAATGTAAACCGGCCGCCGATCTGTTTGCTGACGTTTGCCCGGAAGCGGGGCAGAGGAGAACGGTTTTGCGCGCCGCGCCGCGCCTGTGAAGGAGATATCGCGTCCCGAAAACACGCGGTGGTTTTGTTCCGCACGGGAGAAAAGACATTTTTTGATACGCGGCTATTGACAAACCCCGGACGGTTTGCTATAATACCCTATGCGTTTGAAACGCTGCTATAGCTCAGTCGGTAGAGCACGTCATTGGTAATGACGAGGTCATGGGTCCGAATCCCATTAGCAGCTCCAGAAAACTCTCGCATCCCTTGTGGATGTGAGAGTTTTTTGCTAATGGGATTCGGAGGGGAGCGGTAGTGAATGACAGTCCGGGGGTAGCGAAGCGGCGCGACGGTAGTGAATGACAGTCCGGTGGACTGTCAGAGCCGGAGCGTGACCGAGCCGCAGCGAGACCTGTCAGAGCCGCGGAAGACCGAGCCCGCAGGCGAGACCCGAATCCCATTAGCAGCTCCAAAAAAGGCGGTATGCCCCTCATGGGCATGCCGCCTTTTCTGCTCATGGGATTTGGAGCGCCACGAACTTGCGCTTTGTTCGGGGATGCCGTTTGTTCGTGGTAGCGTTTCCCGGGAAAACGCGTTTGCGGTGGTGAAAAGGGAGGCGGTCGCGGGCGGAGTGAATGACAGTCCGGTGATAGCGCCTCGACATGGCGGCAATCAATGACCTTTTTGCGTCGAACGATAGATAAGTAACGGAGAAATAAGCTTGTACGGGCGACCATCGGTCGCCCGTTTTTTGTTGTCATGGACATATGTGAGTGAAACTCGGGGCGCGCGGGCGACCGGTGGTCGCCCCTACCAAAGAGCTTTCCGATGAGGCGCTAACCCGCGCGGAATGATTCTTGCGGCTGTCTGTCGCGAAATTGTTTGAAAGTCGCGGGCGGAGAGCCAAACGGGCGGGCGAGGGGAAACGAAAAATGACGATTTACCCGGCGTTTTTGCAAAAGGCTTGACAAAAGCGCCTGCGCGTGCTATCATAGCGGGGTGAAATTGAGAATCATTCTCAAATTTGCATGCGGATCCGATGCGGCTTTCTCCGCCGACGGCGGGGCAAACAGACGTGAAGAAACGGATACAGAGAAACGAACCCCGGGAAACGAACCCGGAGAAACGGAGATCGCGGGCGCCGGCGGCGCCGGGAGAGGCACGGTATGACATACCAGACGGAACAGAAAGAGGCGCTCATCGGGTACCTCGCGGCGCACGCCGCACAGCAATTCACGGCGGGGGAACTCGCGCGGGAACTCACCCGCACGGCGCCGATCGGTGCGTCCACCGTTTACCGTCTGCTCGGTGTGCTCACCGATGAGGGGCATATCCGCCGTTTCACGCTCGGGCGAGGCAAAACCTTCTATTATCAATATGTCGGCGGGGAGCGGTGCGGCACGCACCTGCATCTCAAATGCATTGTCTGCGGGCGGCTCTTCCACCTCGCGGGGTGCGTCTCCGACTTCATGCAGAAGCAGATCCTCGCCACTTCACGATTCGCGCTCGACGAGAGCCAGACAATTCTATTCGGCACTTGTGCCGCCTGCAGGGGGGAATCATGATGTTTGCATTACACATGGACACCGGGGAAAACCTCGGTTACGTTTTACTTGATACGATCCTTGAATTCATTCCCGTCATCGCGGTTCTGTTTCTCTCCTATCTGCTCATGGAGTGGATGGAACACCGCATGGGAGAGCGGGCGGAGCGCGCGATCGCCAAAGCCGGCCCCTTTGCCCCGGCGGCAGGGGCACTGCTCGGGTGCGTGCCGCAATGCGGCTTTTCCGCCGCGGCGGCAGGGCTGTACGCCGGGCGCGTCATTACGCTCGGTACCCTTTACGCCGTCTTTTTCGCGACATCCGATGAGATGCTCCCGATCATGCTGTCCGCCGCATTCAGAGGGAAGTTCGCCCCTTGGAGCATTCTCCGCGTCATCGGCGGGAAACTCGTCATCGGTACGCTCGTCGGGATGCTCGTCGATCTCGTACTGCGGCTGTTCCGCCTTGCCACAAAGCGATGGCATCACGGAGAGGAGCCGGAAAATGCGGCGCCGCACGGGCACGTGCATGCACATCTGCACGATCATGCGCACAGCCACATCCATGAGGACGCGCAGGCGCCCGCCGCGGAGGATGATACCGAGCGCGTACACGCATCGGAAGAACACAGCCACGACCACGAGCATCATCACGAAGTCGGGCAGATCCATGAACTCTGTGAGCGGACGGGCTGTCACTGCGAGGACGGCATTCTGAAGTCCGCCCTGCGGCACACGGTGCACATCGGCGTGTTCCTTTTGATCTTCTCGTTCCTACTCAACCTGCTGTTTCACTTCATCGGCGATGGCGCGCTGAAGACGTTCCTTTCCGGGCGCGGCGTGCTCACCTGCTTTCTCGCGTCCCTCGTCGGGCTGATTCCGAGTTGCGCGGCGTCCATCGCCGTGACCGAGTTGTATCTTGCCGGTGCGATTTCGGTCGGCGCCCTTTACGCGGGGCTGCTCACGGGTGCGGGCGTCGGGGTCCTCGTCCTCTGCCGTCTGAATCGTCCGGTGCGTGAGACTGTGTTCATCGTCATCGCGCTGTATCTCATGGGGGCGCTCGTCGGGCTCCTCATCGACGGGCTCTCGCTCGGGTTCCTCGGGCTGAAGTTCTCGTGACAAGCGCGACCGATCCCACATCATACGGTTCCCCCGCGGCGTTTGCCGCGGGGGTTTTGTTTTTTGGGGGACGCCTGCGGGGCACGGGCGGGGGGCGCGGCATATACTGTCGCGAGGTGATGAGATGACAGACTATCATAGCGAACAATGGCTGGATCTTACGCACACCATGGCGGCAGACGTGCTCGCCGGGGAGTGTCCGTGGGAGATCCTCGCGGATCTATCCGACCTGATCCGCGCGTGGGGGCAGACGCTCTCGCGCGACGACTATACCGAAATCACGCCGGGGGTATTCCTCGCGAGGGACGTCCGCGTCTCGCCGACGGCGACCATCGCCGGGCCTTGTATCGTCGGCGCGGGGAGCGAAATACGGAGCGGCGCCTTTCTGCGCGGCTCCACGCTGATCGGGCGGGGGTGCGTCATCGGCAATTCGACCGAGGTCAAGAACGCGATCCTCTTCGACGGCGTGAAGGCGCCGCATTTTAATTACATCGGCGACAGCATTCTCGGCTTCGGCGCGCATCTCGGCGCGGGCGCGATCCTCTCCAACATGCGATGCGACGGGGCGCCGATCGTGTTGCGTACGACCCCGCCCATATCGACCAAGCGCCGCAAGCTCGGCTCCGTCATCGGCGACGGATGCGAGATCGGGTGCCACGCCGTCCTGAACCCGGGGACGATCCTCGGGCGCGGGAGCATCGTCTACCCGCTCACGTCGGTGCGCGGGGTGCATCCCGAGGGCAGTCGCCTGACCGGGACGCGGGGTGGCTGACATGGCGGAGGCAACGAAAAGACCGGGTCGCTACTTCGGCACGGACGGCTACCGCGGGGAGGCGGGTACGACGCTCACGGCGGAAAATGCGTTCCGCCTCGGGCGTTTTCTCGGCTTTTACTATAACGAGACAATGCGCCGCCGCGGTAACGCGGCGTATCGGGCGCGCGTCGCCGTCGGGAAGGACACCCGACGCTCGGGATATATGCTGGAATACGCCGTCGCGGCGGGGCTTGCCGCCTCGGGCGCGGACGCCTATCTGCTCCATGTGACGACGACCCCCTCCGTCTCCTTTGTGACGCGGAGCGACGGCTTCGACGGGGGAATCATGATTTCCGCGAGCCATAACCCCTTCGGGGACAACGGCATCAAGGTGATGAACCGCGCCGGGGAAAAAGAGGACGGCGGGGTACTCGCCGCGGCGGAGGACTATCTCGACGGGGCGGTGACGCTCTTCGGGCGGGAATATACCGAACTCCCGGCGGCATGCGGGGAGGCGGTCGGGCGGACGGTCGACTATGTGGCGGGGCGCAATCGCTATATCGGCTATCTGCTCTCCCATGCGACCTATTCGCTCCGCGGGGTGAAAGTCGGACTCGACTGCGCGAACGGGAGCGCTTTCTCCATCGCGCGCGCCGTGTTCGACGCGCTGGGCGCGACGACGCACGTTATCGGCGCCGATCCGAACGGCACGAACATCAACCGCGCCTGCGGCTCCACCGCCCCCGAGGGACTCACGCGACTCGTGCGCGACCGCTCGCTTGACGTGGGGTTCGCATTTGACGGCGACGCCGACCGCTGTATCGCCGTCGATGAGCGCGGGCAGATCGTGGACGGCGCGGCGATCCTGTATGCCGCCGGGGTGCACATGAAGCGTGAGGGGGTGCTCCGGGGCGGGATCGTCTCCACCGTCATGGCAAACGAAGGCCTCGCGGAGGCGCTCGCGCGTGAGGAGATCCCTCTGGTGCGCACGCCCGTCGGCGACAAGTATGTGTACGCCGAAATGACGGAGCGGGGGTGGTGCCTCGGCGGAGAGCCGTCCGGGCACGTCATCTTCTCCAAATACCAGACGACGGGCGACGGTTTGCTCACGGCGCTCGAGGTACTGCGCGTGATGCTGGAGGAGGAAAAGCCGCTTTCGGCGCTCGTCGCCCCCTATGTGCCGTACCCGGAGGCACAGGTCAATGTGCGCGTCCCGTCGCCGGGGGAGATTGTGTGCCGCCCGTCGGTCACGGAGGCGGTACGCGCCGCGGAGGCGGCGCTCGAGGGGAGCGGCAGGGTGCTTGTGCGTGCGAGCGGCACGGAACCCGTTGTGCGGATTCTCGTGGAGGCGCGGGAAATCCCGCTTGCGCGGCGGCTCGCCGATAGGATAGAAGCAATCGTCAAAGAGGAGGGCAGACGCTGATATGTGCGGCATTATCGGTTATACGGGCGTGCGCCCCGCGGCGCCGCTCCTGCTCGAGGGGCTCGGTCGGCTCGCCTACCGGGGGTATGACTCCGCCGGGATCGCCGTCCTCGCGGACGGGGGTCGGATCGTGCGCTGTCGGGCAGAGGGGAAACTCGCCCGGCTCCTCGAAAAATGTCAGGGAGGTGCCGAAATACCGGGCACCGCGGGGATCGGACACACCCGCTGGGCGACGCACGGCGCGCCGCTCGAACACAATGCCCATCCCCATCTCGACGGCGGCGGACGCGTCGCCGTCGTGCACAACGGCATTATTGAGAACTGGCGGGAGCTGCGGCGTGAACTCGCGGGGGAGGGCTATACCTTCTCCTCCGAGACGGACACCGAGGTCATCGTTCATCTGCTCGCGCGCGCCGTCGCCGCCGGGCGCACCCCGGCGGAGGCGTTGCGGGATACCGTCGGACGCCTCAGGGGCACCTATGCTCTCGGCGTGATCTTCGCCTGTGAGCCGGAGGTACTGTACGGGGTACGACGGGAGAGCCCGCTACTCGTCGGGCGGGGGGACGGCGAGATGTTCCTCGCCTCGGATATTCCGGCGATATTGCCCTACACCCGCCTTGTGTGGGAGCCGCCGACGGACACAATTGTGCGCCTGACGCCGCGCGGGGTGACGCTACCGTTCCCGGGGGACGCGCCCGCGTTCCGTGAGGTGACATGGGACGCCGCCGCCGCGGAGCGCGGCGGGTATGCGTCTTTTATGGAGAAGGAAATCCATGAGATTCCGCAGGTAGTGGCGCATACCGCCACCGAGGGAGAGGCACTCCTGCCGCCCTCGCTCGCAGGGAATGTGACAGGCGTGACCTTCATCGGCTGCGGCTCGGCATACCATGTCGGGCTCGCGGGGGCATACTTCGGGGAGAAACTGACGGGGGTGCCCGTGCGGGTGTTCGTCGCTTCGGAATTCCGCTATCACCCGGTGCCGCTCGCGCCGCGCGAGTTGGTGGTCGCCGTGTCGCAGTCGGGGGAGACGGCGGATACGCTCGCCGCCCTGCGGGAGGCAAAGCGGCGGGGGGCGTATGTACTGTCCGTCGTCAACGTGGTGGGGTCGACCATCGCGCGGGAGTCCGACCGCGTGTTCTATACGCAGGCGGGGCCGGAGATCGCCGTCGCGACGACCAAGGCGTTCTGCGCGCAGCTGGTCGCCGTGTACCGTCTGTTCGCGGAGATCGCGACGGCGAAACGGGGGCGCGCCGTCGGGGCGGAGGTGCTCTCGGGGCTTGCCAAAGTCCCCGATGCCGTCCGCCGGGTGCTGGACGGGCGGGAGGGAATCCGCCGCATGGCGCACCGCATCGCGCAGGCGGAGAGCGCGTTCTTCATCGGGCGCGGCGCGGATTATCCCGCGTGCCTCGAGGGGAGCCTGAAACTGAAAGAGATCTCCTATCTGCACGCCGAGGCGTACCCGGCGGGGGAACTCAAGCACGGGACGATCAGCCTCGTCACGGCGGGGGTGCCCGTCATCGCACTCGCGACACAATCGGCGCTGGTCGGAAAGACGCTGTCGGGGGTCGAGGAGGTACACGCGCGCGGCGCGGAGGTGTATCTCATCACAGACGAGACGCTGACGGCAGACGCGCCGACGGCGGCGCGGTTCGTACTGCCGCACATTCACGAGATGCTGATGCCGCTGCCGGCGGCGGTGGCGTTTGAACTCTTGGCGCTGGAGGTGGCGGCGGAACGGGAGCTTGACCCGGATATGCCGAGGAATCTCGCAAAGAGCGTCACGGTCGAGTAGCGACACGATCGGCGACTCCGCCGTCTGTGTGTACGACGCGGCGACATTCGCAGGCGTCGTTTTCGGAGCGTCTCCGGCGGTGTGAGAACCGCCAACCGAGCGCCGAGTCAGGGCGCAAAAAGAAAAAGACTTGACAAAGCGCGTCAAGTCGATTATCATAATAACGAAGGAACACCGGCGACGGTTGCTTCCTGTTTCAGTTAAGAGATAACCGCCTAACTTCTCAGGGTGCAGGCGGTTATTTCTTTTTGTTATGAATGCTAAGTATCAACTCGATAAGAGCAACGATCAACGTGCCGAACAGCAAGAACTGTTCCCAAGTGATAAACATCGGCATCACCTCCCGTCTCCGGGAGGCATA